>NZ_JAZHLK010000004.1:0-149283 GCF_036549515.1 Aurantimonas sp. E1-2-R+4
AGGGCCCCGATCGGGGCCCTTCTCATGACGTCACCTGGCACATATTTCCTCCGGCCAACTGGCGCATATTTGCTCCGGCGTTGACACTTGCCGTTAATGACGCGCTTACCAAGGAGCTTGCACGGCTGTCGCAACAAGGGGTGCACGCCATCCCAAACTCTTCCCGCGCTGCAAGTCAGTTCGTTGCACTCGTGTCAGCAGAAGCGCACGCGAAGAGCCTCGGCGGGGCGCTTCCCGTTGAGCCGAACGTTCTGAATGAGGCTGTCGCCGATGGCGTGGCGACGTTCCTTTGCGCATACCCACCGATGAGTTAGGACTTGAACCTACGACCTTCAGGTTATGAGCCTGAAAGCTACGTCAGTTGGACAACTTGGCTACAGCAGATCTGTTCATCAGTAATGCCCAGAGACCGCAAACCCGCCGTTCTATATCCGGGACCGTCCCTTCTCACTACTCCGACGCATAGCGCCTTCCCTCACGGTCGTGACCAAGGCTTTCATTGGCGGGCCACAACGTTATCGGAGGCCACGCAACATGACCGATCAGAAATATCTCACCCCAGAAGAGGTCGCGGAACGTTACCGAGGGGCGATTACCATCGGCACACTGCGAAACTGGCGATCTATGAGAATAGGCCCCGCCTATGTGAAGGTAGGCAAGTCAGTTCTCTATCCCGTCAACGAGATCGAGGCCTGGGATCAGAAAAATATCGTGATGTGTCGTGCGGCAAAACGCCTCGGAATTAGAGAGGGGGATCAACGATGATAATCGCAGGGGTCGGCAAAACATCCGATCCCAAAAACCGACCCCATCAGAATCTGACAGGCAATAATATTTAGTATTTTCAACTACTTAATGAATCTGATGGTGTGGTCCACAACCATCCGTCCGGCGATCCGACGCCGTCACGGGCCGACATCGACATGACCCGCACCATCGTCGAGACGGCGAAACCCTTGGGTATTTCCGTGCATGACCACATCATCATCGGCAAGGCCGGCCATGCCAGCCTCAAGGGCCTGCGGCTGATCTGAGCGACGGCATTAGAGCATCGGACCGAAAAGTGGAACCCGGTTTTCGGATTATTCCGATGCTCAATCAAAGTGTTAGAGCGTCCTTTGTGCGTCCGAACAGACGCACGGCGCTCTAATGCAGATAGCCGCCATCCTTCACCAACCGGAGTTCGCGCGGCTTGATCAGGCCCGCATGCATGATTCGAACCGAGTGGATCGCCGCCTCGATCTCCCGCTCCCAATGGTCGAGAAAGCGACGCAGTCGCGGATATTCGGGGGCCAGATCCTCGAATTGCCAGGCGAAAGTCTGCAGGAAGCTGGGATGGTCCGGCATCCGGTACAGGACCTCCGCCGTGGTCAGGCCATAGCCCTGCAACATCCGTTCGAATTGCGGATCGGCGGTCTTGATGGTCATCGGCGCACCTTTTCGCTGCGCCAGCCGGGCATCGGCCGGCATTAGAAATGCTGCGACCTAAGAGTTAATGATGTGTTACCGGGCGCCGAAGTTCAAGCGCGAACAGTGCTTTCCGCGCCACAGGACCCGTCATTTCCCGGGATTGTTCACCTCGGCCGCGGCGCGCCGACGCCAACCGGAGCGTATGGGCCTCAGAACGCCCCGGGAAACGCGCCGCCGTCGATCAGCAGGCTCTGGCCGGTGATGTAGCCCGAATGCGCCGAGCACAGGAATGCGCAGGCCTTGCCGAACTCGTCCGGCTCGCCGAAGCGCCCGGCCGGAATGCCGGCGGCTCGGTCGGCGCGGATGTCGTCAAGACTGCGGTTTTCACGCTTCTGCGCCGCCGCGAAATTGGAGCGCAGCCGATCGGTGTCGAAGGCGCCCGGCAGCAGACAGTTGATCGTGACGTTCTGACCGGCGACGGTGCGGGCGACCCCGGCCAGAAAGCCGGTCAGCCCGGCGCGCGCACCGCTGGACAGGTCGAGGCCCGCGATCGGCCCCTTGACCGAGCTGGAGGTGATGTTGACGATCCGCCCAAAGCGGCGCTCGACCATGCCGTCGATGACACGCTGCACCATCTCGATGGGCGCGATCATGTTGCCGGTGACGCCGGCCATGAGATCGTCGCGGCCAAGCGCGCGAAAATCGCGCAGCGGCGGCCCGCCATTATTGTTGACCAGGATGTCCACATGCGGCACGGCGCCGACGAGCCGCGCCTGGCCTTCCGGGGTCGAGACGTCAGCGGCTACGGCAATAATTTTGGCGCCGGTCTCCCGTGAGATGGCTTCAGCCGTCGCGTTCAGCACCTCTTCGTCACGGCCGTTGAGCACCACCGTACAGCCGGCCCGCGCCAACTCGGTGGCGCAGCCCCGGCCAAGCCCCCGGCTCGATGCGCAGACGATCGCGTATTTTCCTGCCAGCCCCAGATCCATATCGTCCTCCCACTAGTCCTCAGCCGCTTAACGGCACGGGCGATTTTCGATTCTTCACCAATCACTTAGTCGGCTTTAATGATTCACTTTGCCAGGACGCATTGTGACGTTCCTGCGTTACCCTGCCCCCGGCGGCGTGCACTGCTTCCTGGGTATCGACGTCGACGCTCGCGGCGGCGCCGATCTCGACCTCGACCACAGCGTCGGGATGGTCGGCGATCACGCCTTGCGCCCCGACATCTCCCGAAAGCGCCATGATTTCAGGGCGATAGACCGTCGAGACCACGACCGGATTGCGCCGCCGGCCGCGATCGAAGGCCGCCGCGATCGACCCCGCGCCGGACGGCACGAAGGCCGCGATGAGCCGGTCGAGATCCGCCGGTGTCAGGAACGGCTGGTCGGCCAGCATGACAAGAACGCCGTCGGCTTCGGACGAGGCCGCGAACCCGGCCTTGAGCGAGGTCGAGAGCCCGTCAGCAAAGACCGGGTTCTCTACGATGTCGATGGCGAGGTCACCCAAGGCCGCGACAATCTCTTCCCGCATATGCCCGACGACCACCCGCACATGTCCCGCGCGCTTCGCAGCCAGCGCGGTCTCAGCCGAACGCCGGATCAGCGGGACGCCTTCGAAGGTCGACAGCAGCTTGTTCGGCCCGCCCATGCGGCTCGACCGGCCAGCGGCGAGGATGACGATATCGACGACTGGCTCCTCGACGGCGCTGTCCGCCTCACGCGGCTGCGGCCGCGAGGCGATCTCCATCAAGAGCCCGCCGACGCCCATCTTCCGAATGTCGTCGCCGGTCACCGGGAGATCGGCCAGTAGGCGATCGAGCACCCAGTCGAAGCCGTTTTCCTTGGGGCTGCGGGCGCAGCCGGGCGCGCCGAGCGCCGGCCGGCCGTCCAACGTGCCGAGGAGCAAGAGATTGCCGGGGTCCACCGGCATGCCGAGATGGTCGATCCGGCCGGCGGCCGCCGCGATCGCCGCCGGGATGACGTCGCCGCCGTCGATCACCGCCGAGGCGCCGAAGATCAGCGTCACATCCGCTGTCTCGCGCCGCAGCAGGGCATCGGTCAGGGCGCCCACCTCATGGGCACAGCGGATCTCGCCGACGATCATCGAGCCGGAGGCCGCGAGCCGCACCTCGGTGACGGCACGCGTCTTGTCGAGCACGCTCGGCTTGACGCCAGGAAGCTCAGTCTGGATCAGCACCACGCGCTTCGGCGCGAAGGGGGCGAGACGAAATGCCGCCTCTCCCGCGCAGAGCCGCACGGCCGCCTCGACCGCCGCGCCGGAAACGGCCAGCGGGATGATCTTCACCGTCGCCACCATCCGCCCTGCCTCAACGGGGGCGTATTCGCCGAGCGTCGCGAGGGTCACGCCGGGGTCGATGGCGTTGAGCGCGTCGACCATGGCGCGATCCGGCAGGAACAGCCCCGCTGTTTCCGCAAAGAGATTGACACGGCCGGTTCCGGCCTCGCCCGCTCGAATTCCCGCCCCGCCAAGCGCGGCACCGATCGCCGCCGCCGCCTGATCCTCGGTGAGGTCGCCCGGCTCGAGACGCGCAGCGGTGACAACGCCGACACCGGCGTCGCGAAGCGCGGCAATGTCCGCCACCGAGAGCCGTGTCCCCTTCTTCAGCCGACGCTGGTCGAGCCTCTGGGAGTGTGCCAGAATCGCCCCTTCCGCCTCCGCGACAGGTATCTCCCCGAAGATCATGCCGCCTCGGTCTCGCCCCGGCGCTCGGCGAACATCTTGCGCTTGCGGAACGCCTCGATGACCGAAGCAAGGATTGCGACGGCGATCTCGCCCGGCGTCGACGCGCCGATATCGGCGCCGATAGGCGCTTCGATACGGTCCATCGCCTGGACGGACATCCCGGCGTCGGTCAGTCGCTCGACCCGCCGCGCATGGGTCTTCCGGCTGCCCAGCGCGCCAATGTAAAAGCACCCGGCCTGGAGCGCCGCGATCAGCGGATAATCGTCGATCTTCGGATCGTGAGTGATGACGCAGACGGCGGTATAGGCGTCGAGCGGGCGGGCTTTCAGCACCACCTCGGGCCATTCGGCGACAAGCGCAACATCCGGAAAACGCTCCGTGGTGGCAAAGGCCGTGCGCGGGTCGACGATCTCGACATCATAACCGGCCAGCTTCGCCATCGGCGCCAGCGCCTGGCTGATATGGACCGCGCCGACGACGACGAGCCGGGGCGGCGGCAGATGGGCGTTGAGGAAAACCTCGCCGTGATCGGTCTGGACGATCCCGGACTTGCCGGAACGGATCACCCGCCCGATCGGCTCGGCGAGCGGATCGCCCACAACCTCCGCCTCGCGCACGAGCCGCTGGGCGCCATTCGCCAGAGCGGTGACGACGACGGCGGCCCGGCGGGCGGCGCGCTCGACGTTCAGATCTGCCAGAAGCACACGGTCCATCAGTTCACCCGTTCGACATAGACGCGGATGCGCCCGCCGCAGGACAGACCCACCCGCCACGCGGTTTCGTCGGCGACCCCGAATTCCAGCATGCGCGGCTCGCCCGCCTCGATCACGTCGACCGCTTCGGTGACCACCGCACCTTCGACGCAGCCGCCGGAGACCGAGCCCTCGAAATTGCCGTCGCCGTCGATCACCAACTGGCTGCCGGTCGGCCGGGGTGCCGAGCCCCAGGTTTCGACGACTGTGGCGAGCGCGAGGCTCCGCCCCTCGCCGGCCCACGCCTCGGCGGTCTTCAAGACATCGAACTCATGCATCGTCTGGGACATGATCTGACCCTCCTAAAAAGGCGCGGCACACGATACCGTCGCCGCCGACCCGGAGCTATCGTCGGCAAAGCCTGCCCCCTACGCCGCCATCGCCCGGTCGGCGGCGTCCATCCACCAGCGCGGATCCGTCTCCCGACCCCCGCCACCCGACAGTGCCTCGCAGAGCGCGCTCATCGCCTCCAGCGAATGCACCGAGCGGAACTCGTCCACATGCGGCAGCATGGCGCGGACGCCCCTGGCGCGGGCGGAAAATCCGTCGAAGCGCAGCAGCGGGTTCAGCCAGATCAGCCGCCTGCAGGATTTATGCAGCCGCTCCATCTGTTTCGAGAGCTCGTCGACCGAATCGCGCTCCAGCCCGTCGGTGATCAGGATCACCACCGCGCCCTGGGTCAGCACCCGGCGCGACCAGGTCAGGTTGAAGCTCGCCAATGCCTCGCCGATCCGCGTCCCGCCGGACCAGTCCTTCACCGCGCCGGCACAGTCGGCGAGCGCTTCGTCGGGGTCCTTGTGGCGCATCTGCCGGGTGACATTGGTCAGCCGCGTGCCGAACAAAAACGTATGCACCCGGCGCCGCTTCTCGGTCAGGGCATGGATGAAGTGCAGAAAGATTCGCGTGTACTGGCTCATCGAGCCGGAAATGTCGGCGAGCACCACCAGCGGCGGATGAATCTCGCGGCGCGAACGGAATTTCGGCAAGACGAGATCGCCGCCGGTCCGCATCGAGGCCCGCATCATCGCCCTCGGGTCGATTCGATCGCCGCGCGGATCAGGGCGAAACCGGCGGGTCGCGATCCAGTCCGACGGCAGGCGCAGCGCAGCGATGGCCTGCTTGGCCTCCTCGATCTCGCGCGCCGACATCTGGGCGAAATCCTTCTGGCGCAGCACCTCGTTGCCCGAGACCGTGAGACTGGCGTCGATCTCGATCTCCGGGCGTTCCTGCTTGGTGATCCGGTCCCGAGCGCCCTCGAACATCGCTTCGGCGGCGCGGTCCTCGCCGGCCCGCTTCTTTTCCCGCTCCGATTGGCGTGGCGGAGCCTTCGGCGAGAACATGGCGATCATCTTTTCGATCAGCTCTCGCGAGCGCCAGAACAGCCGGAACGCCTCCGCGAACACCGCGTCGTCCTCGTGGCGGGTAATCAGCACCGCATGCAGCGTCCAGTAGAAATCGTCACGGCTGGTCAGACCCGCCGTCTTCACCGCCGCGATCGCGTCAAGCGTCGCCGATGGACCCACCTTCACGCCAGCCTTGCGCAGCGCCCGGGCGAAATAGGCGATGTTGTCCGCGAGCTTGCCGTCCGGATCTGCCGCCACTTTCGGCGGATCGGCGACGGCGCTCATGGGGCCCTGGCCAGTTCGCGCTTCACCTCGGCGAGAATCTCCCGGCTCTCGCCCCGCTCCATGCGCTGGATATCGTCATGATATTTCAAGAGAACCCCCAGCGTATCGGAGACATGCGCGGGGTCCAGCGCGACGGCATTGAGTTCGGTCAAGGCGTTCGCCCAGTCGATGGTCTCGGCGACACCCGGCGCCTTGAAGAGATCGATCTTTCTGAGCCTCTGCACGAAGGCGACAAGTTCGGCCGCCAGCTCGGCGTTGGCTTGTGGCGCCTTACGGCGCACGATCTGAAGTTCGCGGTCGGCGGCGGGATAGTCCACCCAATGATAGAGGCAGCGCCGCTTCAGCGCGTCGTGGATCTCGCGCGTACGATTGGTGGTGATGATGACGATCGGCGGCTCGGTGGCCCGGATGGTGCCAAGTTCCGGGATGGTGACCTGATTGTCGGAGAGAATTTCCAGAAGAAACGCCTCGAAGGCCTCGTCGGTGCGGTCGAGCTCGTCGATGAGCAGCACCGGCGCGTATCCTGGCTCGCCTTCGAGCGCCTGCAGGATCGGCCTGCGGATCAGGAAGCGCTCCGAAAAGATGTCGGACCGCATCGCGTCCTTGGACGTATCGCCGGAGGCCTCGCGCAGCCGGATCTCGATCATCTGCGCGGCGTAGTTCCATTCGTAGAGCGCCGAGGAGACGTCGAGCCCCTCATAGCACTGCAGGCGAATCAGCGGCCGGCCCAACGCCGCGGCCAGCACCTTGGCGATCTCGGTCTTGCCGACGCCGGCCTCGCCTTCCAGAAACAGCGGCCGCCCCATCTTGAGCGACAGAAACAGGACGGTCGCCAGCGCCCGGTCGGCGACGTAGTTCTGACCGTCAAGCAGTTCTTCGGTCTCGTCGATCGACGCCGGCAGTTTCGATGTCACGGATACCCTTCCCCTGAAACGCTGCGGTGCCTGTAGCCTAGAGGCTGCGATAGGTCCGGTCGAGATAGACCAGCGACGGCGATTTCGATCCGGTGCGGATCGCCACCACCTCGCCGATCAGCACGCGGTGCGTGGCAACGATTTTGGCTTCCAATATCCGGCAATCGAACCCGGCCAGCGAACCGACCAGCAAAGGCGCGCCGGTTTGCAGTACCTCCCATTCGCCCTTGGCGAAACGCGCGTCCGACTCGAGCTGCCCTTCACCGGCGAAGGCGCGAGCGATCGCCTCGCTGTCTTCGGACAGCAGATTGACGGCGAAATTACCGTTGTTCTCAAACCGGTCGTTGGCCGGGCTCGACGTATTGAGACAGACAAGCAGCGTCGCCGGTTCGTCGGACACCGAACAGGCAGACGAGACCGTCACGCCACGCCGGCCCGCCGGGCCGTCCGTCGTCACCAGGTGAACCGCCGAGGCAAACCGGCTCATCGCGTCGCGAAAGCTGTCGCGGTCGATCGTCGATGTCGTCAGCAAACCATATTCCATTCATTGCGCCCGGGTCCCGAGCCGTTCGCGTCAAACATAGGGCGGGGATGGCGGATTCGCACGGGGTCTCGTCGCAATCCATCGCGGGCCCCATCCAGACAGGCTTTCCCGGTCATTCCCGTTATGGCGCGAGCCGGCATCACGACACCGTCGTGGATACGGCCGGTTCCGTCTCGCCATCGTCCGGACGGTCGACTAGACTCGCAGGCATGACGCGTTTCTTTCTCACCCAGCTCCGGTATTTTGCCGCCTTCGGCCTGATGGGGATCACGCTTTTGCCGGCGCAGGCCCAAGACACGGGCGAGCCGATCACGCTCGGCGTAGCGGCACCGCTTTCCGACAGCGCCGGCATTCTCGGTCGGCAGCTCGCCGACGGCGCGCGCGCGGCGGCGGCAAAACCCGCCGACGGCCAGACGGTCGAGGTGGTGGAGGCCGACACCAAATGTTCCGCCGAGGGCGGCAAACAGGCGGCCGAAAGCTTCGTCGCCATGAATGTCTCCGTCGCCACCGGCTTCCTGTGCGCCGACGCCATCGAGGCGGCGCTTCCGATCCTTACGGAGGCAGGGATTCCGACCATAGACGTTGGCGTGCGGGCCAACCGCCTCACCGACCGGCGCGAGCGGACCGGCTTTCTCGTCTGGCGCGTCGCGCCGCGTTCCGACAAGGAAGCTGCGGCGGCCGCAAGATATCTGGCGACGCGCTGGAAGGCCGAGCCCTTCGGCCTCCTGGAGGACGGCTCGATCGCTGCGCGGGCATTGTCCGACGCGGTCCGCCGGCTCCTCGCCGACCAGGGCATGAAACCACAGACGATCGACAATTACCGGCCCGCCGAGGAAAAGCAGTTCGGCCTGGTGAGGCGCCTCGAGCGCACCGGCGTCAGCCGGTTCTTCATCGCCGGTGACCGGCCGGACGTCGCGATCATCGCGCGCGACGCTGCCGAGATCGGACTTGCCCTCGACATTGTCGGCGGCGAGGCACTATTCGACGAGACGAGCGACGACGTGCCGCTGCCGGACGGCATCGTTGCGGTCGCGCCGCGAATCCACGTCCCAGAACTTCAAGACGGCGGCCCGGACGAAGGACCAGTGGCCGGACCGCAAGGCTATTTCGGCCCCGCATACGCGGCAACGCAGATCGCCGTCGCAGCGGTCGGCCAAAGCCGGGAAACCGGCCGGCCGATCGCCGAAATCCTGGGCGACGAGGCATTCCAGACCGTGCTGGGGCCGATCCGTTTCGACGCCAGGGGCGACTCCGACCTCGATCTCTACCGCGTCTTCGAATGGCGCGGTAACGGCTTCGTCGACGAGATCGGGGGCTGAGGACATGAGCGCCTGGCGGTCCGGCCCCCGCAACCTCCTCAGCGACGTCGCCGGGGTCAGGGTCGGGCATGCCGGCGACGAACGGCTGAAAAGCGGCACGACGGTCGTCATTCTCGACACGCCATCAATCGCGTCCGTGGCTATTCTGGGCGGCGCACCGGGAACCCGCGAAACCGATCTTCTGGCGCCGGAGAACACCGTCGCGGAGGTCGATTCGCTGGTGCTGTCGGGCGGGTCCGCCTTCGGCCTCGACGCCGCGTCGGGCGTCCAGGCCTGGCTCGGGGAGCAAGGCCGCGGCTTTGCCGTCGGCGACGTGCGCGTGCCGATCGTTCCGGCGGCGATCCTGTTCGACCTCGCCAATGGCGGGAGCAAGGCCTGGGGCCGCTATCCGCCCTACCGCGAGTTCGGCTACGAGGCGGCACGCTCGGCAGGCGCCGATTTTCCGATCGGCACAGTCGGCGCCGGCATTGGCTGCACCACGGCCACGGTGAAGGGTGGCCTCGGCTCGGCCTCGACCGTGCTCTCGAACGGCATCACGGTCGCGGCGCTCGTCGCGGTCAACGCCGTCGGGTCGGCAACGATCGGGACCGGCCGCAGTTTCTGGGCGGCGCCCTTCGAACTGGGCGACGAGTTCGGCGACCTCGGCCTGCCGCAACCGTTTCCTCCGGGCGCGACAGCCCCGCGAACCAAGCTCGACGCGCGGATGGGCGCCAACACGACGATCGGAATCATCGCCACCGACGCCGTGCTCGACAAGGCTGCGGCCAAGCGGCTGGCGATTGCCGGGCAGGACGGCTACGCCAAGGCGATCTGGCCATCGCACACCGATTTCGACGGCGATCTCGTCTTCGCGCTGGCCACCGGCGGCAGCGGAATTCTGCCGGAGCCGATCGGCGGTGTGGAACTCGCCGCCGGGGCCGCGGCGACCATGGCCCGCGCCGTCGCGCGCGCTATTTACACCGCGATATCCGCCGAGGGCGACCGACAGGCAACATGGTCGAGCCTTCGTGATCCGCGGATGGCGTCCGGCAGAGCCGGCAGCGAGAGGACGGCCCCATGAAAAACGTCACGAACACGATAGCGGCCACAGCCATCGCGACCTTGCTGGCGTCGACCACCGCATCTGCCGAAGACCTGCCGTTCCTGGGCACCTGGGACTGCGAGGTGGCGATCTTCACTTTTACCCCGACCACCTACAACAACGGATCGGAGGACCTGCCGATCGAAGAGGTTCAGGAAGGGAGCGACGGTTCCTACACGCTGTTGTTCGCCGATGACTATTTTATCACTCTTTCCGGCTTTACCGGCGATTCGATGGGGTGGTTCTCCGAGGCCAGCGGCGACAATTTTTCGTGCACCCGTATCGTCGCGCAAAAGTAGCACTCCCCGCGGCCAGCAAGTGAGGACCGACGATGACGCCCCCGCAACTTCCAAAGATCGCCGCCGCGGCGGCAGTCCTGCTGGTGGCGCTGCCGGGATTCGCTTCGCCTGCCTCGGCTGGCGACGCGGCAAGGCTGGAACCGCTCGGGTTCTCCGAGGACGGCAAGGTCTTCGCATTCGAGCAATCAGGCATCCAGGATGGGTCCGGCTTCCCCTATGCCGAGATATTCTTTCTCGATCTCGCCGAGGATCGCTTTCTGCCGCCCTCCCCGGTCCGCATCCGGATCGAGGCGGACGGCGCCGGGATCGCGGATGCCAGAGAGCAGGCTCGCGAGGCAGCCCAGGCACTGTTCACGACCTATGATCCCGAGGCGCATCCCGGCTCACTGGTCGTCGCCAATCCGCCGACCGAATTCTCGGCAGATCCGTACCGAGCCCGCTTCCTGCCCCGACCCATCGAGCCGACGCCTGACAAGCCGGTCGAGCTTCGACTGGAGCCGATCCCGCTCAGCGGCGGCAAGGCGTGCGAAGTGTTCGGCACGTCTTACGGCTACCGGCTGGTGCGCATCGCCACCAAGCCGGGCGATTCGGCTGCGCTGATCCACGAGGACACTGCGATTCCAGAAAGCCGGGGCTGCCCGCTCGACTACGCCCTGTCCGAAATTCGCGTCTACGAGCGACCGACCGGCGGATTTTCGGCGGTGGCGATCATCGGGGTCAAATCCGTCGGCTTCGAGGGACCGGACCTGCGCTACATCGCCAACCCGCTACCGATGGACTGACGGCCGATCGTTTCGGCAAACGTTGAGACGCGGCGTCGGCTCTGTTAGACGGCAGCCGTCCTCCCAATCATATAGCTGAAAGAATCCGCGCCATGATCCCCCGCTATTCCCGCCCCGAGATGGTCGACGTCTGGTCGCAGGAGACGAAGTACCGGATCTGGTTCGAGATCGAGGCCCACGCCTGCGACGCACTCGCCGAGCTCGGCGTCATCCCTCAGAGCGCCGCGAAGACGATCTGGGAAAAGGGCAATGCCGCCACCTTCGATGTGGACCGGATCGATGTGATCGAGCGCGAGACCAAGCACGACGTCATCGCCTTCCTGACGCATCTTGCCGAGATCGTCGGCCCGGACGCCCGCTTCGTTCATCAGGGCATGACCTCGTCGGACGTCCTCGACACCTGCTTCAACGTGCAGCTGACCAAGGCCTCCGACCTGCTCCTCGCCGATCTCGACGGCCTGCTCGCCGCGCTCGAACGCCGCGCCTTCGAGCACCGGGACACGATCACCATCGGGCGCTCCCACGGTATCCATGCCGAGCCGACGACCTTCGGCGTCAAGCTCGCTCTCGCCTATGCCGAATTCCAGCGCTGTCGCGAGCGCCTCGTCGCCGCCCGCGCGGAAATCGCCACTTGCGCCATCTCGGGCGCCGTCGGCACGTTCGCCAATATCGATCCGCGCGTCGAGGAGCATGTCGCCAAGGCGATGGGGCTTGCGGCCGAGCCGGTGTCGACGCAGGTGATTCCGCGCGACCGACACGCGATGTTCTTCGCCACGCTCGGCGTCATCGCTTCGTCGGTCGAACGTCTGGCGACCGAAGTCCGCCATCTGCAGCGCACCGAGGTGCTGGAAGCGGAGGAATATTTCTCGCCGGGCCAGAAGGGCTCGTCGGCGATGCCCCACAAGCGCAATCCGGTGCTGACGGAAAACCTCACGGGCCTTGCCCGCATGGTCCGTTCCTACGCCCTGCCGGCGATGGAGAATGTCGCGCTCTGGCATGAGCGCGACATCTCCCACTCCTCGGTCGAACGGATGATCGGACCGGACGCCACGGTGACGCTCGACTTCGCGCTCGTGCGCCTCACCGGCGTCGTCGACAAGCTGCTCGTCTATCCCGAGCGGATGCTGGCCAACCTCAACAAGTTCACGGGTCTCGTCCATTCCCAGCGGGTGCTGCTGGCGCTGACCCAGGCCGGCGTCTCCCGCGAGGATTCCTACCGTCTGGTGCAACGCAACGCGATGCGGGTGTGGGAAGAAGACAAGGACTTCCTGACAGAACTCCTCGCCGACAAGGAGGTGACGGCCGCATTGCCGGAAGCCGAGATTCGCGAAAAATTCGACCTCGGCTATCATACCAAGCACGTCGGGACGATCTTCGAGCGGGTATTCGGCCGCGCCGGTTGAGCCCCGCGCTGCGATCGTCGTTGCACCAATGCGCCCGGCCTGATCGCGATAAGGCCGGATCGGACGGGCGCGGGAACGGAACACATCGCTATGCCTCACGCGTCGGATCGATCCGCAACCAACAGCCGCAGGCACATGATCTGGATCGCGGTCGCCGTGGTCGCGCTGGCGTTTCTGGTTTATTTCTTCTTCTTCACCGCGACGCCGGACCGAGCGATTTTGACGGAGGACGAACTGTCCCCGGCGACGACCGCCGAGTAGCCGGCCACGTAGCGACGAGACGGGCGCGCAACTGTCACCTGTTCCTTCAGATGACAGGTTGTGAGGATCAAAATCCGGTGCCGTGACGGCTTGACTTGCGCGGCTCGCATTCGCATGTCCCGCCGATGCGCATTGCCGAAGCCGATATCCTCATCCTGCCCGGTTACAAGGGCTCCCCCGAAGACCACTGGCAGACCCGTTGGGAGCGCCGGCTGTCAACGGCGCGGCGTGTGCCGCAGGCCGAATGGACGAAGCCCGTCCGCGATGACTGGATGACCGCGGTGGCGGATGCCGTGAACACCTCCGCCCGGCCGGTCGTCCTGGTCGCCCATTCGCTCGGCGTCGCGGCCGCCGTCCAGGCGATCCCGCGTTTCGAGCGGCCGGTGTCGGGCGCGTTCTTCGTCGCGCCTCCCGAGGTGGAGAACGATGCGATCCGCCCGAGACACCTGCGCACCTTCGGACCCTATCCGCGCGATCCGCTGCCGTTTCCCAGCGTCGTCGTCGCCAGCCGCAACGACATCTTCTCGTCCTTCGAGGCCGCCGAGGACATCGCCGGCGCTTGGGGATCGCTGTTCATCGATGCCGGCGAGGCCGGCCATATGAACGCCGAGAGCGGCCATGGCCCCTGGCCCGAAGGCCTGCTCACCTTCGGCAAGTTCATGTCCGGACTGACCGTGCCGGCCTGACCGGCAGCGTTCAGCCGCGAACGGCCTCGGCAAGGGCCCGCGCCCCCGCTGCAATCACGGCCTGGTCGGAACTGACGCAAACCAGACGATAGCCATACTCCCGGTACCGCTTGGCGTCCTCCGGCGTCGCGGCATAGATCGTGGCAATCTTGCCGGCCGCCGACGTCGCCGCGGCAATCCGTTTGATCGCCGCCTCGGCCTGCGCGCCGCGCGGATCGAGCGTCCCATCGCCGGACAGAGCGATCGACAGATCGGAGGGGCCGACGAAGACACCGTCGAGGCCGTCGACCGCCAGGATCGCATCGAGATTGTCGACCGACGCACCGGTCTCGATCATGGCGAAGGCCAGCGTTTCGTTACGGGCGTCCGTGACGTAGTCGGCGCGATCGGCGTAGCCATGCAGTTCGCCGGCACGCGTCGGGCCATAAGACCGTTGCCCGAACGGCGGATATTTCGCCACCGCCACGAAGGCGCGGGCCTCGTCGGCGGTTTCGATCATCGGCATCATCACGGCCGAGGCACCGAAGTCGAGAAGGCGCGCGGCGAGCGCCCGGTCCTCGATCGGCAAGCGTACCAGCGCGGGCTTGCCGAGCAGCACCGCGCGTTCGATGCCGGCCCGCAGGCTGGCAGTGTCGTGCAGGCCGTGCTGGACGTCGAAGGTCACGGCGTCGAAATCGGCGCGCAGAAACGCTTCATGAACCACCGGATCGATCAGGCCGAGCCAGGCGGAGACGACGAAGCCCCCCTCGCCCAGGCGATCACGAAGTCGAGGGAGGGCCATCAGGCGCTGCGGATCTGGGTTTCGGCTTCCGCCAGAAAGTGCGCCAATTGCTTGCGGATCTGATGCTCCGACTGTTCGACGCCGGCCGCGACAAAATCGTCGCGAATCTTGTGGACGACATCGTCGTCACCGGGCAACAGGAAGTCGACCTTGATGACCTCCTGGGCGTAGGCGTTCGCTTCCTCACCACTCTTCCCGAGCTTCTCAGCCGCCCAGAGGCCGACCAGCTTGTTGCGGCGCGCCTCGATCCGGAACCGCAATTCCTGGTCATGGGCATAGCGGGACTCGAAATCGCGCTCGCGGTCGTTCATGGACATGATGTTCCTCCTTGGTAAGAATCGACCGTCCGATCCACCGGCCTTTCGTCTGACATACGGTCTTGCGCCGCGTTTTTGAAGCGCGATTTCGTTTCAAGCGGCGTTATCAGGCCTTGATTTGCGGCGCTTGCCGCACGACTTCCCGCAGAGCAATTGCCGAAACGATTGTTAAGGCGGGCCGTATGGTCTATTCAGCCGCACCATCGTCA
Source organism: Aurantimonas sp. E1-2-R+4 (assembly GCF_036549515.1). NCBI lineage: Bacteria > Pseudomonadati > Pseudomonadota > Alphaproteobacteria > Hyphomicrobiales > Aurantimonadaceae > Aurantimonas > Aurantimonas sp. E1-2-R+4. The sequence continues at coordinate 15,093 of NZ_JAZHLK010000004.1, forward strand.
GCCGTCTTCGCACCGTGGCCAGGGCCGGTGCTTCCTTCACGATAGAGTTCCATGATGACACGTCGCCGCCGTATCTACGAAGGCAAGGGCAAGATCCTCTATGAGGGCCCGGAGCCTGGCACCCTGGTGCAGTTCTTCAAGGACGACGCCACCGCGTTCAACAAGAAAAAGCACGAGGTCGTCGACGGCAAGGGCGTTCTCAACAACCGCATCTCGGAATACATTTTCTCGCATCTGAACAAGATGGGGATCCCGACCCACTTCATCCGCCGCCTCAATATGCGCGAGCAGCTGATCAAGGAGGTTGAGATCATCCCGCTCGAAGTGGTGGTGCGCAACATCGCCGCCGGCTCGCTCGCCAAGCGCCTCGGCATCGAGGAGGGCACCGTCCTGCCCCGCTCGATCATCGAGTTCTATTACAAGGCCGACGCGCTCGACGATCCGATCGTTTCCGAAGAGCACATCACCGCCTTCGGCTGGGCGAGCCCGCAGGAGATCGACGACATCATGGCCCTGGCGATTCGGGTCAATGATTTCCTGTCCGGACTGTTCCTCGGCGTCGGCATCCAGCTCGTCGATTTCAAGATCGAGACCGGCCGGCTGTTCGAGGGCGACATGATGCGGATCATCGTCGCCGACGAGATCTCTCCCGATTCCTGCCGGCTGTGGGATGTCCAGACCCACGACAAGCTCGACAAGGATCGCTTCCGCCAAGACATGGGCGGTCTCGTCGAGGCCTATCAGGAGGTCGCCCGCCGGCTCGGGATCATGAATGAAAACGAGCCGCCCCGCCCCTCCGGGCCGGTGTTGGTCAAGTAAGGCGGCGCAGAGCCTCCAAGCAGCCGGCACCGGCACTCAAGCTCGTTTATTCCAGGGACAGGCGCATATCGTGATCAAGGCTCGCATCGTCGTCACTCTCAAGACCGGCGTCCTCGACCCGCAGGGCAAGGCCATCGAGGGCGCTCTCGGCCATCTCGGCTTTGCCGGCGTCGGCGCCGTCCGGCAGGGCAAGGTCTTCGACATGGAAGTCGACGCCAGGGACGAGGCGACGGCGCGGTCTGAGCTTTCCAGGATGTGCGACAAGCTGCTCGCCAATACGGTCATCGAGAATTATGCTGTCACGATTATTTCGTAGCCTGTTCTCAGAAAAAGCCCCTTCGGAGCTAAACAAATTAATACGCGCTAGACCTGTGAATGCGCGTGACCTGCCATCTCAGCCCGGCGTCTACGTTTTTATTTTCCGTGGCCGAGCTCTGGGAGTTGGAAGAACAAACGATCTTAAGCGGCGGATTCCTCAGCACTTTCGTTTCAACCACAACAATGCGCCTCTTGCATTTAAACGCGCTCGAAAAACTGCCTGCGAGGAATTCCCGGAGCTTCGTCAGCTTACTCGGAGTGAACTCGAAGGGGACCAAAAATTTGAGCGGTTTTTTCGGAGTGAGTTAGAAACGTTGAAACGCTGCAAGATTCGATACTCAATAGTCCCGGATGGCCCTACACAGCACACTCTCGAACTCGAAGCCGCGAGGCATTACCGTCTTCCATTAGACGAGTTTGAAAACCACTAATGATCAACACAGCCGTCATCCTCCTCCCCGGCCTCAATCGCGACCGCGACATGATCGCGGCGCTGACCGCGATCACAGGCAAGGCGCCGCTCACGGTCTGGCAGACCGAGACGGCGCTCCCCGACGTCGACCTGATCGTCGTCCCCGGCGGGTTCTCGTTCGGCGATTATCTGCGCTGCGGCGCGATCGCCGCGCGCGCTCCGGTGATGCGCGCCGTCGCCGACGCGGCGGCCAAGGGCGTTCCGGTCCTCGGCGTCTGCAACGGCTTCCAGATCCTTTGCGAAGCAGGGCTCTTACCCGGCGCCTTGATGCGCAACAATTCGCTGCGCTTCGTCTGCCGGGACGTGAAGCTGGAAGTCGTCAACGCCGCGACGCGCTTTACCGCCAATTATCGCCAGGGCCAGGTGATCCGCTGCCCGGTCGCCCATCATGACGGCAATTACTTCGCCGACGCGGCCACACTGGCGCGTCTCGAAGGCGAAAACCGGGTCGTGTTCCGCTATGCCGAGGGGACCAATCCCAACGGCGCGATCCGCGACATTGCCGGCATCGTCAACGACGCCGGCAACGTCCTCGGCATGATGCCGCACCCGGAAAATCTCGTCGAGCCGGAGCACGGCGGCACCGACGGCCGCGCGATCTTCGAGGGCGCGCTCGGCATGACCGCGAGCGCCGCCGCGTGAGAGAAGTGCTCTTCGGACGAATGGCCGTCTTCGCGGCGTCGATATTCACGCTCGCCCTCGGCGCCTGTGCCACGGGCCCCACGAACCAGGACCAACCAGGCGCGGCGGCCGATTCCGGCCTCGACCGGATGGAGCGGCTGGCGCTGGCGGCCAATCGCTGTTGGTTCAAGTCGGGCGATCCGGCCTTTGCCCGCTACAGCCTCGCGCCGGAACTCTCCTCCTTCTCCGGCCGGCCGCGCTTCCTGCTGGTGCCGCGTGGTCAGCTCGAAGCACGGCCATTGTTGGTCGTGGAAGCGCAGTCCGGCTCGGCGAACGTCTCGGTCTACGGGCCGCTGATGAATGAGGCTCTCGCAAGCCGCATCGACACCGACCTCGCCCGTTGGGGCGCCGGCGCCAAGACATGTTCGGCCTGATATGAGCGCGCTTCGCCGATCCAGCGCCCTTGGCGTCCTGCTTCTTGTGGCCGGCAGCCTCTCCGCCTGCGCCGCGACCAACGGAACCGCGTCCGGCCTGGCGTCACCTACCGTAACGATCGCGGCGGCGTTCCCAACCGCCGCTGATGCAGAACCGGACAAGATCGCACACCGAGCCGCCCCATCGGCCGCGCCCGTTTCGGGCGGCAAGCTAACCCCGGCCGAGATCGCCTATGTGAACGGCACCGCCGCCGCGATCTATCGGCGCCGCGCCGTCGAACGCGCGACGAGCTTCGTGCCGACAGGCGAAGTCGGCGGCTACGGGATTTGCGTGCGCTCGCCCGCGGCCAAGGGCGGTTACGACGTGGCGCTGGTGGTAATTGCCCGGCGCCTTTACGGCGAGCCGATCTCGCAAGTGGACGACGATACGGTCGTGCTGCGGCGGGCCGCCGATACCGGTGTCTGCCGCGCCACATCGATGACCTATGTCTCCGCCCGCGCCGGCTGAGATGAACAGACCCGGCTCGCTGCCTCCATCCGACCGGCTCGGGCTTTTTCGATACCGCCGCAAATGATAACAGGCCGACAAGCCAAGGCATCGGACCAGGAAGCAGAATCCGGTTTTTGGATCATTCCGATGCCCAATCGAAATGTTAGTGCGCAGACCAACGCCCAGGACACGCCATGACCGCCGAGACCGACATCACCCCGGAGCTGATCGCGGCCCACGGACTGAAACCGGATGAATACGGGCGCGTCCTGTCGTTGATCGGCCGCGAGCCGACGATCACGGAGCTCGGTATCTTCTCGGCCATGTGGAACGAACATTGTTCCTATAAATCCTCCAAGCGCTGGCTGCGGACGCTGCCGACCAAGGGGCCGCGCGTCCTCCAGGGTCCGGGCGAGAATGCCGGCGTCGTCGATATCGGCGACGGCATGGCGGTGGTCTTCAAGATGGAGAGCCACAACCACCCCTCCTTCATTGAGCCCTATCAAGGGGCGGCGACCGGCGTCGGCGGCATTCTGCGCGACGTCTTCACCATGGGTGCGCGGCCGATCGCGGCGATGAACGCGCTCCGTTTCGGCGCGCCGGACCATCCCAAGACCCGTCATCTGGTCGCCGGAGTGGTCGCCGGCGTCGGCGGTTACGGCAATTCCTTCGGCGTGCCGACGGTCGGCGGCGAGGTCAATTTCCATTCCCGCTACAACGGCAATTGCCTGGTCAACGCCTTTGCGGCGGGCCTCGCCCGGACCGATTCGATCTTCCTGTCGGAAGCCAAGGGCGTCGGCCTTCCGGTCGTCTATCTCGGCGCCAAGACCGGCCGCGACGGCGTCGGCGGCGCGACCATGGCCTCGGCCGAATTCGACGAGAACATCGAGGAGAAGCGGCCGACCGTGCAGGTCGGCGATCCCTTCACCGAGAAATGCCTGCTCGAGGCGTGTCTCGAACTCATGCAGACCGGCGCCGTCATCGCCATCCAGGATATGGGCGCGGCGGGCCTGACCTGCTCGGCCGTCGAGATGGGGGCCAAGGGCGGGCTCGGCATCGAGCTCGACCTCGACAAGGTGCCGGTGCGTGAGGCCGCGATGACGCCTTACGAGATGATGCTGTCGGAGAGCCAGGAGCGGATGCTGATGGTGCTCGACCCCGACAAGCGCGAGGTGGCCGAGGCGATTTTCGTCAAATGGGGCCTCGATTTCGCGATCGTTGGCCGCACCACCGACGATCTGCGCTTCCGCATCCTGTTCGAGGGTCGCGAAGTCGGCAATTTGCCGATCAAGGAACTCGGCGACGAGGCACCGGAATACGATCGCCCGTGGATCGAGCCGAAGCCGGCACAGGCGCTCCATGCAAAGGACATCGCCGAGCCGGCGAACTACGGCGCCGCCCTGTTGTCGCTGCTCGGCTCGCCGGATCTGTGCTCGCGCCGCTGGGTGTTCGAGCAATACGACACGCTCATCCAAGGCAACTCCCTGCAGCGCCCCGGCGGCGACGCCGGCGTCGTGCGCGTCGACGGCCACCCGACCAAGGCGCTCGCCTTTTCCTCCGACGTCACGCCCCGCTATTGCGAGGCCGACCCGTTCCAGGGCGGCGCCCAGGCCGTCGCGGAGTGCTGGCGCAACCTGACCGCCGTCGGCGCCGAACCGCTGGCGGCGACCGACAATCTGAATTTCGGCAATCCGGAAAAGCCGGAACTGATGGGCCAGTTCGTCAAGGCGGTCGAGGGGATCGGCGCGGCCTGCGAGGCCCTCGCTTTCCCGATCGTCTCCGGCAATGTCTCGCTCTACAACGAGACCAACGGCGAGGCGATCCTGCCGACCCCGACCATCGGCGGCGTCGGCCTGATCGATGACCGCGCCAGGACCGCCCGCGTCGGCGGATTGAAAGAGGGCGACATCCTGTTCCTCGTCGGCCGGGACGGCTCCCATCTCGGCGCGACGATCTATTTGCGCGAGATCGAGGGGCGCGAAGCCGGCGCGCCACCGCCGGTGGACCTTGCCGAGGAAAAGCGCAACGGCGACTTCGTTCGCGGCCTGATCCGCTCCGGCCGTGTCGCGACCTGCCACGATCTGTCGGATGGCGGTCTCGCGGTGGCGATCGCCGAAATGTGCATGGCCTCCGATCGCGGCGCCCGGATCGACGCCGGCAGCGGAGCGGGCCATGCGCTCCTCTTCGGCGAGGATCAGGCTCGCTATGTCGTGGCGATCGCCGCGAAGCTCGCCGATACGATCGAGGCCGATGCCGCGGAAGCCGGCGTGCCTTTGCGCCGGCTCGGCGTGGCTGGCGGCTCCCGGTTGGTCATCGACGGCCGGCTCGACCTGTCCATCGCGGCGTTGACGATCGCGCACGAATCCTGGTTCCCGTCCTACATGTCGGGCGAGATCATCGAACCGGCCGCCGCCGCCTGAGCGAGAGGCGGAACCCGCGCTGATTGATTGCGCCCGGTGCGATCCCTATCATCCCACAAGGTTCGCGATTCCAGACGCCGGACCAAGGAGACCTGTCATGCCCATGAACGCCAGCGACATCGAGAGGATGATCAAGAGCAATATCCCCGATGCCGAGGTGACGATCCGTGATCTGGCCGGCGACGGCGACCACTACGCCGCGGAGATCGTCTCGGAGAGCTTTCGCGGCAAGTCCCGGGTGCAGCAGCATCAGATGGTCTACAAGGCCTTGCAGGGCAATATGGGCGGTGAACTCCACGCCTTGGCCCTACAAACTAGCGCGCCGAAGTAGTATGTTCGCGAGATGAGCGAGATCGACGACACAGTTTCGGACAATTTGTCGAGCCGCACGCTCGCCGATCTGCGCCTATTTGGTAGCCGGATGGTCAGCATCGAAAAGCCGCTCTCCTCCCCACATTCATAAGTCAGGAAATGCCATGACCGCCATCAACGAATGGATCGCCAACGAGGTGAAGACGAACGACGTCGTCGTCTTCATGAAGGGCACACCCGCTTTCCCGCAATGCGGGTTTTCCGGTCAGATCGTCCAGATGCTCGACTATCTGGGCGTCGAGTATAAGGGCGTGAACGTCCTTTCGTCCGACGATCTGCGTCAGGGCATCAAGGACTACGGCGATTGGCCGACGATTCCCCAGCTCTACGTCAAGGGCGAGTTCGTCGGGGGCTGCGACATCGTCCGCGAGATGTTCCAGGCCGGCGAGCTTCAGACCTTCTTCGGCGAGAACGGCGTGGCAACGACCGCACCGGCCGCCGCCAACGGCTGAGACGAAATCCGGTTCGTCTCTCTTGCGGACGTCTGATGGCCCGTGCGTTCCGGCGCGCGGGCTTCTATGTTGACGGACCGTTTCCATCCGCAGCCGATCGCAAATGATAAGCATGACTTGTAATTTGGCGAATCGGGGATAGGTCTCCGCGTGCTCCTTCGAGAGGCCGGCAATGTCCAACGGGTCCATGACCGATCGAACGCGTGGGCTCCCCTATTGGGAGCTCGTGACGATGATCGCCTGCCTGATGGCGATGAACGCGGCGGCGATCGACATCTTCATTCCGGCAATGCAGGAGATGGGGTCGGCGCTCGGCGTCGCTGACGCGAACCAACGCCAGCTGGTGATCACCGCATACATCTTGGGGTTTGGTAGCGCTCAGATCGTCTATGGCACGCTCTCCGACCGGTTCGGGCGGCGGCCGATCTTGTTTTTCGGACTCGGCGTCTATGTGCTTGCCTCGGTGGCGGCCATCTTTGCGCCAGACTTCGAGACGGTTCTCGCCCTACGGGCGATCCAGGGCGTCGGTGCAGCGGCGACGCGCGTGATCGCGGTCTCGGTGGTCCGCGATTGTTTCAACGGCCGGCGTATGGCCAGCGTCATGTCGCTGGTGATGATGGTGTTCATGGCCGTGCCGGTGATCGCCCCGAACATCGGTCAGTTGATCATGCTGTTCGGAGACTGGCGCGAGATATTCCTGGCGATCGGGGTCTTCGGCGTCGCCGTGGCGATCTGGACGGCAATCCGCCTGCCCGAGACGCTGCACCCAGAGAACCGACGGGAACTGACCGGCAAGCGCATCCTCGAGGCGTTTCGAATCGTCCTGACCAACCGGGTCGCCTTCGGCTACACGGTTGCGACGGCGTTGATCTTCGGCGTGTTGTTCGGTTTTCTCAACCAGGCCGAACAGCTTTACACGGAGGTCTATGGCCTCGGCCCGACCTTCACCCTCGTCTTCGCCGCGACAGCGGTGTTCATGGCCCTCGCATCTTTTCTCAACGCGCGATTGGTCGAGAAGCTTGGGATGCGCCGCCTCTCCCACGGAGCCCTGATCGGCTTCCTGCTCCTTGCGGTCATCCACCTCGTCGTTGCCTACGCCATGGGGGGCGCTGCCCCGCTCTGGTTTTTCGTCCCCATGCTGACTGTCAATTTCTGCCTGTTCGGCTTCATCGGCACGAATTTCAACGCCCTTGCCATGGATCCGCTCGGCCATGTGGCGGGAACGGCCTCGTCGGTTCTCGGCTTCATGCAGACCTTCGGCGGCGGTCTTTTCGGCGCGCTGATCGGCTTTTTCTACGATGGCACGGTGGTCCCGATCCTGGTCGGCTTCACGGTCTTGTCGATCGCCGCACTCGGTTCGGTCTGGCTGGCCGAGGGCCGGCTGTTCGAGGCCAAGAACGCACCGGCGCCTCACGCAAGCCAAGCGCTTCGCCAGAACCCCGCCGAATAGACCTATCGGACGCAGACAGTTAGGTCGGGGAGCCTAAACGGGCAGCAGCCCGTCCCGGACATCCCGCCAGAGGCCCGGATCGCAGGCCGCGATCAACGAGCCGCCGCGGTCCCTCGGCGTATAGGTGGAGCCGTCGGCCTTGGCGACATGCCCGCCCGCCTCGGCGACCAGCAGGCAACCGGCCAGATGATCCCAGGGCATCAGTTTCGAATAGAGCGAGAAGTGCGTTCCGCCGGAAGCGAGCAGGCGATACTCGTGGCCGGCACAGCGGTAGTTGCCGAAGATCTTCACCGTTCCGAGACGCGGCAACAGGGCTGCTTTCTCGTCGGCGGGGAAATGGGTCGCGCTGACGCAGCCGACGGCATCGGCCAGCGCCACGGGCTTGGCTACCTTGAGCGGTTGCGTCTCTCCCGATGGAGTTCTTTGGAAGGCGCCGGCCCCCTTCTCCGCCAGCATGAAGTCATCGCCCAACGGATCGTAGATGATGCCACCGACGGATTCGCCCTTTGCCACCACCGCAGCCATGACCGCGAATAGCGGAAGACCAGCGGCGAAGTTGGCCGTCCCGTCGATCGGGTCGACGACGATCGCCAGATCGACACCGTCGAGCTTGTCGAGAAGGTCGGGATTCGCGGCGACCGACTCCTCGCCGACGAACAGAACACCTGGGGCAAGCGCACCGCATTCGCGGCCGATGAAGCGTTCCGCCGCCTCGTCGGCTTCCGTCACGAGATCGGTCGCCGATGTCTTTTCGCGGATGTCGGCGTCGGACAGGTTGCGAAAGCGCGGCATGATTTCGGCCTTGGCCGCCGCGCGCAGGATCTCGGCCAGGCGCTCGATGTCGACGGAGTGGGTCAAGAGTCTCGGCTTTTGGAAGAAGGCGAAAGAGACGCGAAATCGAACAGCGCCGGGTCGAGCAGATGTCCTGCCCGCACGTTCGACAGCGCGCGCATCATCACCTGCTTGCGGCCGGGAAACCGCCGCTCCAGGTCAGCGAGCATCTGTTTGGTGACATTGCGCTGTAGCCCGTCCTGGCTGCCGCAGAGATCGCAAGGAATAATCGGAAACGCCATGGCGGCGGAGAATTTCGCGATATCCTCCTCGGCCGACCGGATGAGCGGGCGCAGGACGAGAAGGTCGCCCTCATCGTTGAGAAGCTTGCCGGGCATGGCCGAGAGCCGGCCGCCGTGAAACAGGTTCATGAAGAAGGTTTCCAGGCAGTCGTCCCGGTGATGGCCGAGAACCAGCGCCTCGCAGCCTTCCTCGCGCGCTATGCGATAGAGGTTGCCGCGCCGCAGCCGCGAACACAGCGCGCAATAGGTGGCGCCCTCCGGCACCTTTTCGGTCACGACCGAATAGGTGTCGCGATATTCGATCCGGTGCGCGATGCCGAAGCGGGTCAGGAAATCCGGCAGGACGTGCTTGGGAAAGTTCGGCTGGCCCTGATCGAGATTGCAGGCCAGAAGATCGACCGGCAGCAGGCCGCGCCATTTAAGGTCGTGCAGCAGCGCCAGCAGCGCGTAGGAATCCTTGCCGCCGGAGATACCAACAAGCCAGCGGGCGCCGGGCCGCGCCATGGCGCACTGCGCGATCGTTTCGCGCATTTCACGCAACAGGCGCTTGCGCAGCTTCTTGAAACCGACCGAAGACGGAACGTCGCGAAACAGCGGATGGGCGCCCTCGGCCTCGCTTTCCGGTTCGCCGACTTCGTCGGTCGGATTAGCGGCGTCGCGGCGATCTTCCTCCAGCATCATCGTCCCTTCCCCCGTTTCGCCTCCGTCTAAACGGCGACGTCGCAAAACAAAAGGCCGCCCCGAGGGACGGCCATCCCGCGATAGACTAATCGAGTTCCGTCGTCATCATCGCTCGACGGGAGGAGGTTTCGGCGGATGACGCCGGTCATGCCAGCAGGAAGCGCCGAGCAAGGCCAGAGCGCCGAGCGGCACTATCGACAGAAGGACGATCTGACAAAGGGTCATTCGTCCAGTTCCTTCAGATTGCGGAATGCCCTCAGATGTAGGATTCAAGCGATGAAAAGACGAACCAGCGCCAGGATGAACAGGCCAACGGTCGACCAAAAGCCTAGGGACAGGACTCATTGACCGAGCCAAAAGATAACGGTTGCCGCGATGCAAAGGAGGAGCCTCACGATGACCATCACCATTACCGCCTTTGAACGGTCACCCGATGGCGGCAAGGGACTGGCGCGTGATACACGCGTTCGCTGGGCGCTAGAAGAAGTGGCCCAACCCTACGAGGTTCGTCTTGTTTCGTTCAGGGCGATGAAGGAACCCGCACATCTGGCGCTTCATCCTTTCGCGCAGATTCCGACCTACGAAGAAGGCGGTCTCGGCTTGTTCGAGACGGGGGCGATCGTGTTCCATATCGCGGAGCGCCATGCGGGCCTGTTGCCAGACGATGCGAATGCCCGGGCGCGCGCGATCACATGGATGTTCGCCGCGCTCAGCACGGTGGAGCCGCCGATCCTTGAACTCGAAACCGCCAAGCTCCTTGAGGACGACAAGTCTTGGTCCGCGCAACGCATGCCTCTCGTCGAGGATCGCGTCCGGAACCGGCTGGGCCAGCTTTCCCGTCGCCTTGGAGATGCCGACTGGCTCGATGGCGCGTTCAGCGCGGGCGACCTCATGATGGTGTCGGTGCTGCTCCGGTTGAAAGCGTCGGGTATGCTGGACGACTATCCGAACCTCTCCGCCTATTTGGCCCGCGGCGAAGCGCGGCCCGCCTACAAGCGTGCCTTTGACGCTCAATTGGCAGCTAACACCGGCAAGCAACCGACCGGTTGAGGTCCGTCCTGGGGTCGAAGTCGTCATCCGAGTTATTCGTTCAGTTTATTAGCCTTGACCCTAGACCTGAATCGAATACGGCCCAGGTGGAAGAAGCCGGCGTCCCGATGGCGAACGTCACGATCGATAGGCCGTACAACCAGTTCGACCGGAGCTTGATCCGCTCCTTGGCGGCGTCGGTCACCACCGTTCGAGGCCCGCCGTCCACGTCCCCGCCCATGAATTCCGCCGTCCCTCCGGTCTTCTGAATCAGCCGAGGACACTCCGCGAGCGTCGACCCCTATCATACAGCCATCGTAACGCCGATATGTTGACGCACAGGGACTTGCCACGAATCCAAAGAAAAAGGCCGCCCCGAGGGACGGCCTTCGCATTCGTAACGGGTCGAACGGCTATCAGCGCGAGTAGAACTCGACGACCAGGTTCGGCTCCATCTGCACCGGATAGGGCACATCGTGGAGGCCCGGCACGCGCTGGTAGGTCGCGACCATTTTCTGGTGATCGACCTCGATATATTCCGGCACGTCGCGCTCGGCGAGCTGGATCGACTCGATCACGATGGCCAACTGCTTTGATTTCGGCCGCACCTCGATCACGTCGCCCGGCTTGCAGACGTAGGACTGAATGTTCGTGCGCCGGCCGTTGACGTTGACATGACCGTGGTTGACGAACTGGCGTGCCGCAAAGACCGTCGCGACGAACTTCGAGCGATAGACGACGGCGTCAAGCCGGCTCTCCAGGAGGCCGATCAGGTTCTCGGAGGTGTCGCCACGACGGCGCGCAGCCTCTTCGTAGATCTTGCGGAACTGCTTTTCCGAAACGTCGCCGTAATAGCCCTTGAGCTTCTGCTTGGCGCGCAGTTGCACGCCGAAGTCGGACACCTTGCCCTTGCGACGCTGGCCATGCTGACCCGGCCCGTACTGACGGCGATTGACCGGGGACTTCGGACGTCCCCAGATGTTTTCGCCCATGCGGCGATCGATTTTGTATTTCGCTGATGCGCGCTTGCTCATCGCATTTCCTTCAATAGCAACGAAGCCCGGCGGACCGTCCGCGGGCTTTCAAGGAAACGCACCCTCCTCTGCCCGCCATTTTCGCGGACTGACAGGACGGCATGGGCACGATGCGATGCCGTCCACGGGACACGTCAAAAACCGGCTGGAACGGATCCCAACCGGATGAGTGCTTCCTAATGGCCCGCCGCATGGGTGTCAACGACCCATACGAATACCGACCTCAGTACTTCGCGATGACCCAGATGGCGTGGATGATGCCGGGGATGTAGCCAAACAGAGTCAGGAGAACGTTGATCCAGAAATGCTTGCCCAGGCCAACCTGCAGAAAGACGCCGAGCGGCGGCAGGAGGATGGCGACGATGATGCGGATGATATCCATGTGCGGTCAAGCCTTCGTGAGTGTGTTGACGGACCAACGCCAACGGCGCGAGGTCGTTCCCCTCGGCACGATTTTGCGGCGCAATTCGTCATCAATCGGCCGCAACGGCTCGCCAAAGCTGGGCCGCTAACCCGCCAAAGAAACGGATCTACCATGAAGCCCCTGATGTTCCCGTCGACCGCTGCGTTTCTGGCCGTTTCGGTCCTCGCGGGCGCGGCCCAGCCCGCCGACTATTTCGCCCGCTACGATGGTGGCTGGACCGGCGGCGGTTCGGTGAAGGTGGAGCAACTCCCGCAACCGAACAATGTGAGTTGCAAGGTCGCGGGCAGCCGCGGCAGCAAGACCTCGTTCTCGCTGGCCGGAACCTGCCGGGCCATGCTGATCATGAGCCGGACGATCGGCGCTGACCTCAAACTCGATCCGGCGACCGGCACCTATTCGGGAAGCTATACGGGCTCATCCAGCGGCCCGGCCCTCCTTGTCGGCAAGCTGAAGGGCGATACGCTCGATCTCAGGGTGACCTGGGGCCGCGTCATTTATGATGACAACACGGCGCGGATGCTGATCAAGAACCCTGGCGGAAAATCCTTCCGGATGCAGGTTGTGGAAAAGATCGACGGCAAGGCAGTAACGGTCTCGGATCTTACCTTTCAGCGCGGTTGATTTCAGCCCGCGGAACGGCTCACAGCGCCAGCCCGAATCCGTGAATCAGTCGCCGGGTCGCGTGGTCTGGCGCGCCGGAGGTGAAGACCGCATGGTCGAAGCCCTCCGGCAGCTCAGCCGCAACGGCCGCGCCTGACACCTTGAATGCCTGCCGCGCGATCGCCTCGGCGGGGTCGAGCCAGTCGACCGGCCACGGCGCCAGCTTGCGGAATATGTTGGCGAGAAACGGGTAGTGCGTGCAAGCAAGGACGACAATGTCGGTGCGCCGTCCGTCCCGCTCGACAAAGCACTCGGCGATCTCGCCCCATAGGGCTTTTCCGTCGACCGCGTGCCCCCGGATATGGCTTTCCGCCATACCGGCCAGCTTCTGGGAGCCGACCAGCGTCACCTCGCATTGGCGCGCGAAATTGTCGATCAGGCCGCGTGTATAGTCGCGCCGCACGGTGCCTGGGGTCGCAAGCACGCTGACGAGGCCCGAACGGGTGCGCTCGGCCGCCGGCTTGATAGCGGGCACGGTGCCGACGAAAGGAATGGAGAAGCGTTCCCGCAGTTCCGGCAGCAGCAGCGTCGAAGCCGTATTGCAGGCGATGACGGCGGCGGTGGGCCGGTGGGTCGCGATCAACTCCGCGAAAAGGCCCGAGACGCGCTGAACCAGTGGCGCCTCCTCCCAATCGCCATAGGGAAAGCCCGCGTCGTCGACGACATAGACGAAACGGCGATCCGGCATGACGGTTCTCAGCTCTCGCAGAACCGTCAGGCCGCCGATGCCGGAATCGAAGACCAGAATGGGATCGCTCATTTCGCGCCCTCTCCCCGTGCGATGGCGAAATCGAACGCCTTGACGACACCGCGCAGGGTCCGCACTTCGGGTTCGGAAAAGCCGGCCTTGGTCAGCATGGTGCGAAGGTTCTGGACGAACACCTCGCGCTTTTCGGGCGGATGGAAATATCCCGTCTTGGCCAGCGAGGATTCCAGGTGTCCGAACAGCCCGTGAAGATCGGCTTTCTTCGCCGCCGGGGCCTCGGGCGCGGCGAAGCGCGGCTTGGCCGGATCGTCCGTGCCCGCCATGCGCCATGCATAGCTCATCAACAGCACGGCCTGGGCGATATTGAGCGAGGCAAACGCCGGATCGACCGGAAATGTCACGATCTCGTCGGCGAGCCCGACCTCTTCGTTCGACAGTCCGAAACGCTCCCGGCCAAACAGGATACCGGCGGACTGGCCGACGCCGATACGGGCTCGCAACTCAGCGGCCGCCGTCTCCGGCCCACGCACCGGCTTGAAACTGTCGCGCGCCCGCGCCGTCGTGGCGAGGACGAAGGTCAGATCGGCCACCGCCGCCTCGACCGAATCGAACAGACGGACGGCGTCGATAACGTGGTCGGCACGGGACGCCGCGGCCCTTGCCTTGTCGCTCGGCCAGCCGTCGCGCGGCTTGACCAGGCGCAGATCGACGAGACCGAAATTCGCCATGGCCCGCGCGACCATGCCAATGTTTTCGCCGAGCTGCGGCTCGACGAGGACGATCACCGGTCCTGGTTCCGGTGTGGGAGAGGTGCGGGCGGGCATCAAATTCGCGATCCTTCTTGCCGCACGGCTGATAGCGCGCTCCTTCCGCCCCGCCAAGTCGTGGCGCGATTTTGCCGGCCTGCGATCGCTCAAAACGTATAGCCGTCGACCCCCTGCCACGCGACGCGGCGGTCACGTTCGGGATCTGACAGCACACGATCGGGGAGCGCGAAGATTTTCGTCTCGCGGGTGTCGGCATCATAGGCGGGCCAGTCTTCGCCCGGTCGGCCTTGGTTGACGAAGCGCATCCAGTGGCTCCGCATTCGCTCGGCCAGCGCTCGGCGCCGAGGGTCCGGCAGAATGCCGAGATAAACGGCGCGAAACGGCTTGAGAAAGTCCTCGAAGAGGAGCGGCAGATCGAGCGAATGCGTCGCGCCAAGGCGCGACATCAGGCCCTTTGCCTCCCAGTCGAGACGATACATGAAGGTCGGCGCGCGGCTCGAATGAACATCGGCCTGGTGGATCGCCGCCATCCGGAACAGGAGATCGGTGCCGAAGCCGATCCGCCCTTCCCGGTCGTCCGAATAAAGTCGGGAGAGGCGGCGCGCCGTCTCGGCCCCGGCCGCGCTTTCGACCCACTCGGCCAGTGCCGCCTTGCTGCTGTCGATGCGGAATATCGACAATTCGCTGAAAAGCGAGAATTCGTCGCGGTTCGTCCCGATCAGCACCGGCACCGGCCTCATCGCGCCATAGAGCGCCGGCAGGCTCGTCTCGGGAAGCTCGGCGCCATCGAGATACGGGCGGGACAAGATCCCGGTGTGCTTGTCCGCCAGAGATCGCGTGGCCACGGCGAAGGCGTCGTGATCTAGCCGAAAGAGCCGTTCCGGATCCCCTTTCGGCGACACGATCCGCAGAACGTCCCGGCTCACCTCCATTGCCCGGTCGCGCGTGTAGAAGAGGTTCAGCGTTCCGGACTGCAGGATCGCTTGGGCATAGAGCGGCTGAGAGCGATGGGCGACGAGATGGAACGCGACGGACGCCGCGCCGGCCGACTCGCCGGCGATGGTGACGCGGTCGGGATCGCCGCCGAAGGCCGCGATGTTGTCCCGCACCCATTCAAGTGCCATTCGCTGATCCAGAAGGCCGGCGTTGGCGGCGAAGCGATCGTCGCCCGGAAAGATCTCGGCAAAGGCATTGAAGCCAAAGAAGCCCAGGCGGTAGTTCAACGTCACCACAACGATGTCGCCGCGACGAGCGAGATCGTCGCCGGGATATTGCGCGCCCGCGCCGATGATGAAACCACCACCATGGATGAAGACCAAAACAGGTCTTCGCCCGGTTATGTCCGGGGTCCAGACATGCAGATTGAGGCAGCTCTCACTGAAGGAACGCGTCACTGGGGAGAGCCTGGCGAACGGCTCCGGCAGCGATCGGCGCTGCGGCGCCGCCGGCCCATAACTGTCAGCGTGAAAAATCGCCGCGAATCGCCGGGCGGGTTTGGGGGCGGCAAAGCGGGCCCGGCCGACCGGCGGCTCGCCATAGGGAATACCGCGAAATCCGGCGGTGCCGTTCTCCTCCAAGCCGCGCACCGGCCCGCAGGGCGCCTCCACGAAAACCGACTTCGGCATTTGCGACTCCTGGTATTTCAGTATCCGCCTGCCCGGTGGCTCCGGCGAAACGGCCACACTGCTTTGCGCCGACGGGTGCCGGTGCTATAGGGCGCGCTGAGCTTCGGGAAGCGGCCCCGCTTCCTTTCGTCACCTGCGCGGCCCCTCAGGCCGCCGATTTGTTTTCAAGGAAGGCGCCGATGGCAAAGATCAAGGTCGACAATCCGGTCGTGGAACTCGACGGCGACGAGATGACCCGGATCATCTGGCATTTCATCAAGGAAAAGCTGATCCACCCCTATCTCGACATCGACCTGAAATATTACGATCTCGGTGTCGAACATCGCGACGCAACGGACGACCAGGTGACGATCGACGCAGCCAATGCGATCAAGCAGTACGGCGTCGGCGTGAAATGCGCCACGATCACCCCCGATCAGGGCCGGGTGAGCGAATTCAACCTGAAGAAGATGTGGCGCTCGCCAAACGGCACCATCCGCAACATCCTCGGCGGCGTCATCTTCCGTGAACCGATCATCGCCAAGAACGTGCCGCGCCTCGTGCCGGGCTGGACCAAGCCGATCATCATCGGCCGCCATGCCTATGGCGACCAGTATCGCGCGACGGACTTCAGGTTTCCGGGCAAGGGCAAGCTGACGATCAAATTCGTCGGCGAGGACGGCGAGACGATCGAGCACGAGGTGTTCGACGCTCCGGCGGCCGGCGTCGCCATGGCGATGTACAATCTCGACGATTCGATCCGCGATTTCGCCCGCGCATCGTTGAATTACGGCCTGCAGCGCGGCTACCCCGTCTACCTCTCCACCAAGGACACGATCCTCAAGCAGTATGACGGCCGCTTCAAGGATATCTTCCAGGAGATCTTCGACGCCGAGTTCAAGACCGAGTTCGACGCCAAGGGCATCGTCTATGAGCATCGCCTGATCGACGACATGGTGGCATCGTCGATGAAGTGGTCCGGCGGCTACGTCTGGGCCTGCAAGAACTACGACGGCGACGTCCAGTCCGACACGGTCGCGCAGGGCTTCGGCTCGCTCGGCCTGATGACCTCCGTGCTGATGACCCCCGATGGCAAGACCGTCGAGGCGGAAGCCGCGCACGGCACAGTGACGCGGCACTATCGCCAGCATCAAAAGGGCCAGGAGACCTCGACGAACTCGATCGCCTCGATCTTCGCCTGGACGCGCGGCCTCGCGCACCGGGCCAAGCTCGACGACAACGCCGAGCTGAAGCGCTTCGCCGACACGCTGGAAAAGGTCTGCATCTCCACCGTCGAAAGCGGCTTCATGACCAAGGATCTGGCGCTGCTGATAGGCCCTGACCAGCCCTGGCTGTCGACCACCGGTTTCCTCGACAAGATCGACGAGAACCTGCAGAAGGCGATGGCCTGAGCGCCAGCGTCACGCGCAAATAGAAAAAGGGGAGCGGCCGGGCCGCTCCCCTTTTTCATGCTGTCCGCTCGTTAGCGCCAGCGCTGGGCCAATGTCGACGCAACCCGATCTCCGTCGATCGGGTGCCCCAGAAGGTCGCCTGCTGCGAGCCTTCAAAAGTCACCCGTCCAACCGACCACGGCGGTCAGGCCGCGAGCGCCGCCTCGACCGCCGACACGGCGTCGCTCGCTTTATCCCCGTCGGGCCCGCCCGCCTGGGCCATGTCCGGCCGTCCACCGCCGCCCTTGCCACCGATCGCCGCGCTGGCCTGCCGCACCAGCGACACCGCGTCGAACCGCTCGGTCAGATCCGGCGTGACGCCGACGACGACGCTGGCCTTGCCGTCGGCGACGCTGACGAACACGACGACACCGGAGCCGAGCCCGGCCTTGGCCTCATCGACGAGGCTCTTGAGATCCTTGCCGGCGACGCCCTCGAGTACCCGTCCCATGAAGCTGACGCCACCGACATCCTTCGGCGCGGCGGACGAACCCTGTCCGGCACCATCACCCACGAGCGCGAGCCGCTTCCTCGCCTCAGCGAGTTCGCGCTCCAACCGACGCCGCTCCTCGACGACCGCCTCCAACCGCTCCGCCGCCTCGGCGGGCGCGACCTTCAGCGCCGACGCCATGCGTCGCACGCGCTCGTCCTGTTCGACGAAGTAGGCCCGCGCCGCCTCGCCCGTGAGCGCCTCGATGCGCCGCACGCCGGCGCCGACAGCGCTCTCGCCGACAATATGGACCAACCCGATGTCGCCGGTCGCGGCAACATGCGTGCCGCCGCAGAGCTCGATCGAGAACGGCCGGCCAGCCTTTTCGCCCTCCTCGGTCGTCCCCATCGACACCACCCGGACCTCGTCGCCATATTTCTCGCCGAACAGCGCCATGGCTCCGGCCGCCATCGCGTCATCCACCGCCATCAGCCGGGTCTCCACCGAAGCGTTCTGCAGCACGATCCGATTGGCCAGCCGCTCGACTTCGGCGATCTCGCGCGCGTCCAACGGCTTGGGATGGGAGAAGTCGAAGCGCAGCCGCCCCGGCGCAACCATCGAGCCCTTCTGGCCCACATGGGTGCCCAGCACCTGACGCAGTGCCTCATGGAGGAGATGGGTCGCCGAATGATTAAGCCGGATACGCGACCGCCGCGAATGATCGACCTGAAGGTCGAGCGGCATGCCGCCGCGAACCGCGCCCGCCTTGACCGTGCCACGATGGATGAACAAACCGTCCGCCACCTTCTGCGTATCGGTGATATCGATCTCGACGTTTTCGCCGCGCATCGTGCCGGCGTCGCCGAGCTGGCCGCCCGATTCGCCGTAAAATGGCGTCTGGTTGAGAACGACGAAGATTTCCTCGCCCGTCTCGGCACGGTCCAACTCCTGCCCGTCCTTGACCAGCGCCATGACCACGCCCTCCGCCCGCTCGGTATCGTAGCCGAGGAACTCCGTCGCACCGGCGCGCTCGCGGATCGGGTACCAGATATTTTCAGACGCCGCGTCTCCGGAGCCGGACCAGCTGGCCCGTGCCTCGGCCTTCTGACGCGCCATCGCCGTATTGAACGCGTCGAGATCGACCGCGATGCCGCGCTGGCGCAGTGCGTCTTGGGTCAGATCGAGCGGAAAACCATAAGTGTCGTAAAGCTTGAACGCCGTCTCGCCGGAGAGCTTCTGGCCGGCGCCCATGCCTTCGGTCGCATCCGTCAGCAGCGTCAAACCGCGATCAAGGGTCTGCAGGAATCGCTTCTCCTCGAGCTTCAGCGTTTCCGAAATCAATGCCTCGGCCCGCACGAGTTCGGGAAAGGCACGGCCCATCTCGGCGACCAGCGTCGGCAGCACCTTGAACAGCACCGGCTCGCGCGCGCCGAGCAACTTGGCATGGCGCATTGCCCGCCGCATGATCCGCCGCAACACGTAGCCGCGTCCCTCGTTGGACGGCAGCACCCCGTCCGCGATGAGAAACGCGGTCGCCCGCAAATGGTCGGCGATGACCCGGTGGCTGGCAATCTTGTCACCCTCGGCCCGCGAACCGACCGCCGCCTCGACCGACTCGATCAGCGCCTTGAACAGATCGATATCGTAATTGTCGTGGACGCCCTGGAGGACGGCCGCGATCCGCTCCAGCCCCATGCCCGTGTCGATCGACGGACGCGGCAGCTCCATGCGCTCGTCGGCCGAGAGCTGCTCGAACTGCATGAAGACCAGGTTCCAGATCTCGATGAACCGGTCTCCGTCTTCGTCCGGGCTGCCCGGAGGCCCGCCGGGAATGCCCTCGCCGTGGTCGAAAAAGATCTCCGAACACGGGCCGCACGGGCCAGTCTCGCCCATCGACCAGAAATTGTCCGAAGTAGCGATGCGGATGATGCGGTCGTCGGGCAGCCCCGCAATCTTGCGCCAGAGGGTGGCCGCCTCTTCATCTTCGGAAAAAACGGTCACCAGCATCCGGTCCGCCGGCAGATCGAACTCCTTGGTGATCAGGTTCCAGGCGAGCTCGATCGCCCGAGCCTTGAAATAATCGCCGAAAGAGAAGTTCCCCAGCATCTCGAAGAAGGTGTGATGGCGGGCGGTATAGCCGACATTGTCGAGGTCGTTGTGCTTGCCGCCGGCGCGCACGCATTTCTGCGAGGTGACGGCCCGGGAGTAAGGACGCTTCTCCACGCCGGTGAAGACGTTCTTGAATTGCACCATCCCGGCGTTGGTGAACATCAGCGTCGGGTCGTTGCGCGGCACCAGCGGCGAGGACGCGACCGGCTCGTGGTCGTTCTTCGCGAAATAATCGAGAAACGCGGACCGGATTTCGTTGACGCCACTCATGAATGCGACCTTCGGAAAACTGACGGAAAAACACGGCCGGACCACGCAAAGAAGCGCCTCCGATCCCTATCGAAGGCGCTTTGTACAGAGGCCCGGAAGCAGTGTCCATCAAGCTCCGGTTCGCCGGCGCGCATCTCAGCGACGGCCGCGACCGGAGCCCGGCGGTTCAGCCCTCGTCGGCACTGTCCTCGCCGCCGGGATCGACGAGCAGTTGCTCGGCAATCAGGCCGGCGTTCTGGCGGATCAGGGCCTCGATCTCATTGGCGACACTGGGATTGTCGCGCAGGAAATTCTTCGAATTCTCGCGCCCTTGCCCCAGTCTCTGACTGTTGTAGGAGAACCAGGCGCCGGATTTTTCGACAATCCCGGATTTGACGCCGAGATCGATGAGTTCTCCGGTCTTCGACACGCCCTCGCCATACATGATGTCGAATTCAACCTGCTTGAACGGCGGCGCCAGCTTGTTCTTGACGACCTTGACCTTGGTCTGGTTGCCGACGACCTCGTCGCGGTCCTTGATCGCGCCGATACGGCGAATGTCCAGACGAACCGAGGCATAGAACTTCAAGGCGTTGCCGCCCGTGGTCGTCTCCGGCGAACCGAACATTACGCCGATCTTCATGCGGATCTGGTTGATGAAAACGACCATGCATTTAGAGCGGGAGATCGAACCGGTCAGCTTACGCAGCGCTTGGCTCATCAGTCGCGCCTGCATGCCCGGCAGGGAATCGCCCATCTCGCCCTCGATTTCCGCCCGCGGCGTCAACGCCGCGACCGAATCGATGACCAGCACGTCGATCGCGCCCGAGCGAACCAGGGTGTCGGTTATCTCCAAGGCCTGCTCGCCGGTATCGGGCTGCGAGATCAGCAGATTCTCCAAATCCACGCCGAGCTTCCTGGCATAGACCGGGTCCAGCGCGTGTTCGGCGTCGACGAAGGCGCAGATCCCGCCCTTCTTCTGGGCCTCGGCGATCGTATGCAGGGCGAGCGTCGTCTTGCCCGAACTTTCCGGCCCGTAGATCTCGATGACCCGGCCTTTCGGCAGCCCGCCGACACCGAGCGCGATGTCGAGTCCGAGCGAGCCCGTCGACACGGTTTCGATCTCGACGATCTTCTCGTTCGCGCCGAGCCGCATGATCGAGCCCTTGCCGAACGCCCGCTCGATCTGCGAAAGCGCGGCATCGAGAGCCTTGTTCTTGTCCAACGAATTTTCCTCGACGAGACGGAGTGTGTTCTGTGCCATGGAGACGGGACCTTATTCCACGCGTTGGACGGGGGTGCAATGATGCGGCCTGAACCAAACGTGTACGCTATTTGTTCTCATTGGGCAAGCCCATATTCCTGGTTTGTTCCGGTTTATCGTCGCAAGCCGAATCGCAGTCCGCTCTCACTGTCTGTTAAAGTTTTATGAAGAAGTCCGGAATTTCATCTCATTCCCTCTCCGTCTTCGTTGTCGGTGCGGCCCATATCGACCGGCGCGCCAAGGCCGATGCGCCGTATCGTCCCGCCGCGTCGAACCCCGGCCGCTTCTTCGACATGCCGGGCGGTGCCGCGTTCAACGCCGCCTTGACGCTGGACGCGCTCGGTTGCGCGGTGGTGCTGCAAAGCGCCAGGGGCGGCGATTCCGACGGCTACCGAATTGCCCAGGCAATCGCCGCTCGCAAGTTCACCGATGTCTCCATCACCTGGATCGACCGGGCGACACCAACCTATACGGCCATATTGGACGACCGGAGCGAGCTTGTTGCCGGCGTCGCGGACATGGGCCTTTACGATCTCCTGGTTCCGCGCGTGTTCACGCGGCGGCATGTCAGGGCAGCGATAGATGAGGTCGACGCATTGCTGGTCGACGCGAACCTGCCGAGCGGATCGATCGACGCGCTGGCGAAGGCCGCCGGCGGGCGTCCCATCGCGGCGATAGGTGTCTCGCCCGCCAAAGTTCGCCGCCTGCACGGGGCAATTCGCTCGCTTTCGGCGCTGTTTCTTTCGCATGCCGAGGCGGCAAGCCTGGTCGAGGCCAGTTCTGGCACGAGCCCCAGGCTCCTCGCCGAACTCCTGATCGAACTCGGTGCACGGCGCGCCGTCATTACCGATGGACCGAGGCAAGTCGTGGTGATTGACGGCGAGACGATCGCCTTCCAGGAGCCCCCCGTCGTGATTCCAAGGGACGTCACCGGCGCCGGGGACACGCTGGCCGCAGCCGCGCTCGTCGGCCTTTGCGAGGGGCGTGAATGGATCGATTGCGTCCGCGCGGGCCTGGTAGCGTCATCGATCCGGATTTCTGTCGATCCGTTTCCGCCACGCGATTTCCCTCGACTGATCCAGGAGGGCGCCGCGGCTCTGCCAGATCCTCATTTACCGGAAAGGTCGCTGTGATGTCCGTGACGCTCCCGTTCAGGTCCTCTGCCGAGGTCACTGATGCGATTCGCAGCCGACGGCCAGTGGTGGCGCTGGAATCGACCATCATCACCCACGGCATGCCCTATCCACAGAACCGCGACATGGCCCGCAATGTCGAGGCGATCATACGCAAGCAAGGCGCCGTCCCAGCGACCATCGCGGTTCTGGATGGGCACTTGGTTGTCGGACTCGACGACCAGGAACTGGACGCACTCGCGACGACCCGGGATGCGATGAAGCTGTCGCGGGCCGACCTTGCCTATGCCGTCGCCACGGGGCGAACCGGCGCGACCACGGTCGCTGCGACGATGATCGCCGCCGATCTCGCCGGGATCGGCGTCTTCGCCACCGGCGGTATCGGCGGCGTTCATCGCGGCGCCGATACGAGCTTCGACATTTCCGCCGATCTGGAGGAGCTTGCGAGAACGCCGGTTATCGTGGTTTGCGCCGGGGCGAAGGCGATTCTCGATCTCAATAAAACCCTGGAAGTCTTGGAGACAAAAGGCGTTCCGGTCATCGGCTACGGCACCGATGAGTTACCTGCCTTCTGGTCGCGCGAATCCGGCCTGCCCGCCCCCCTTCGGCTCGATACGGCGGACGAGATCGCCGCCTTTCAGAGAGCGCGGAGCTCTCTTTCGATCGGCGGGGGTATGCTGGTCGCCAATCCGGTGCCGAAGGATCAGGCGTTGCCGCGCGGAATGGTCGAGGGCTGGATCGAACAGGCCCTCAGCGACGCGAAAGTTCAGGGGATCAGCGGCAAGGCCGTCACGCCGTTCCTGCTCGATCGCATGTATCATTTGAGCGAGGGGCGCTCGCTCGCCGCCAACATCGCGCTGGTCGAGGCCAACGCGCGGCTGGCCGGACGCATCGCCGTCGCCATGGCCAAGACCGCGTGAGCTGGGAAGCGGCAGCGGTTCGAGCCTATTCGTCAATCATGGTTTTGACGGCGACGGCCAGTTCGCGCAGCGAGAACGGCTTGGCGAGGAAGCCGAACTTTTCGCCCTCCGGCAAGTTCTTGGCGAACGCGTCCTCGGCGTAGCCCGACACGAAGATAAATTTCAGATCCGGTCGCTTCTTGCGCATCTCGCGGAGCAGCGATGGCCCGTCCATTTCCGGCATGACCACGTCGGAGACCACGAGCTCGATCTGACCGTCCAGTTCTTCCATCACTTCCAGCGCCTCGATGCCGGAGGCGGCTTCGTGGACGTCGTAGCCGCGCATCTTGAGAGCGCGGACATTGCCGGCCCGCACGTGATCCTCGTCCTCGACGAGCAGGATCGACGCCGTTCCCGAAAGGTCGAGCTTGGCGTTTGAGGGGGCGATCGCACTCGCCGCGATTTTCGCCGCCGCGACCTGATCTGGGATGTGCCGTGGCAGGAAGATTCGAAAGACCGTGCCCTCGCCGGCCTTGGAGTCGACGAAGATGAAGCCGCTCGACTGTTTGACGATGCCATAGACCATCGACAGGCCAAGGCCAGTGCCCTTGCCGATCTCCTTGGTGGTGAAGAACGGCTCGAAAATGCGTTCGGCGAGGTCCGATGGAATCCCGGTTCCGGTGTCCGCGACCTCGACCAGGACATACTCGCCTTCGGTCAGTTCCGCATATGCAAAGCCGCGGGCTTCGGCGGCCTCGACATTGCGAGTGGAGATGGTGATCGTTCCGCCATCGGGCATCGCGTCGCGGGCATTTTGAACCAGATTAGTGATCACCTGCTCGAATTGGCCGATATCGGCCATCACCGGCCACAGGTCACGGGCGTGATGGCGCTCCAGCTTGGCGTGATCGCCGCTGACGCGCTTCAGGAGCAGATGCATGTCGGCGACGACGTCGGTGAGGTTGAGCATCTTCGGCCGCATCGTCTGCCGGCGCGAATAGGCCAGCAGCTGGCGCACCAGCGAGGCGGCGCGGTTGGCGCTCTGCTTGATCAGCAAGAGATCCTGAAACGAGGGATCTCCGGTGCGATGGTTGAGCAGGAGAAAGTCCACAGACGCCGTGATGATCGTCAGCACGTTGTTGAAGTCGTGGGCGATACCGCCGGCCAGATTGCCGATCGCCTGCATCTTCTGGCTTTTGGCGAATTGCTCCTCCAGCGCCCTTTGCTCGGTGATCTCGACACCGTAGAGAATCGCCGCTTCGTGAGTGTCCGGGCCGGCCTTCGGAATCGCGCTGATATAAAGCCGGACAGAGCGCGGCCTCTCACCCAGAATTTCGGCATCGACAGGCGCGATTCCAGCTTGCCCGCGAACCGCGGCGGCGAGCGCCTGTCGCAGACCATCGCGATCGCTTTCGCGGATGCTGCCGACGAACTCGGCGGTGCCGCCGGATGCATCCAGACCGAAGACCTGCCGGAAGGCCGCGTTGGAACGGATCGCGCGCCCGTCCTCGTCCAGCGCCGCGATCGCCATGGGGGACGAATTGAAGAAGCGAGTGAAACGCGCCTCGGCCAGTTCCGCCGTATCCGCCGCTTCGCTCTTCGCGCTGCGGCTGAGAACGAGCGTTCGCACAATGCCCGGCGCCGCGGCGTCGTCAGTCACCGGCTTGCGCAGAAGCCGCACCGGAAGGCTTTGCCCGTCGCGGGTGATGAGATCGAGATCGACGATGCTGGTTCCGTCCGCGTCATCGTCGCTGGCATTGGGCGCCAGCAACGCGCGTGACGCTTCCGGCACGAAATCGAGAAGGGAAAGCTCGCCGGGCTTGAACTCGACCAGATCGACGCCCAGCCATCCGGCCAGCGTGGCGTTGAGATAGGCGATCTTCAGATCGGCGTCCGTCGCCACGAAACCCGCGGGCGCCCTGTCGAGATAGTCGATCGCGTGCTGGAGATCCTGGAAGGAACTCTCCTGCGACTGGCGGTCGGCGGTGATGTCGAGAATCTGCCAGGCTTGCAGCGTTCCGCGCGAGGTCGCCAACGGGCGCACCGAGGCCCGATACCAATGCGGCGTGCCATTGCCAGCCGCCATCGCCGAGAGGCTGCGCGGCAGACGAAACTCGCGCTGGCCGGAACGATTTTCACGCGCCAGATTGGCGAGGAAATAGATCGCCTCGGAGGCCTCCGGTTCACGCGCCAACAGCCGTTCCAGCGTTTTCACGCCGACGGCCGTCGTCGCGCCGGTCGTCTCGCCATAGGCACTGTTGGCGTAGATGATTCGCCCTTTGCGATCGACGATCAGCGTCCCGTTGCGCGCGGTATCGAGAAAGTCCTTGGCGATCGCGCCTTCGCCGATTCGGCCGGTAAATTGCACGAAGCCGAGTGCGGTGGCGAAGATCGCGGCGATTCCAGCCACGGCGAGGCCACCGAAGATCACCAGCAGCGCGATTGCGCCATAGGCGTGGCCAAACAGCGCCAGCGATGCCGCCAGGACGGTCAACAAGCCACCCAGAACGAGCAGGCGCCGCACACCCGATGCGGCCGCAGCCCGGTCGATCAAAGGCTTCTCGGCCGCGCCCATCGCCGCTCCATCCATGTCGATTCGCCCCTGCTTGCCGCAACTATGAATCAAAAGCGAATCCGAGGCGAGTGATCGCGTCCAAGCTTTATTCAACCAAGACCACGAAAAATGCCCATGCTGACTTCGCGCACCGTTGTCCACGCATTATGAACAGCCAAGCTGACGTTGCACTTGCCCCGGACCGAAAGATCGGTCAACCGGGTTGGGTGACGGAAGAAAACTTCGCTGGTCTCCGGCGCCGCAGGAGGAAATCGCGCCTATGCCCCAATGGATCGTCGACCTAGTAGGCGAAAGTCTCGCGTCAATCGTCTGGGTGGCGATCGTGGCGACCGCCGTGTGCCTGTTGGCAATACTGATGATCGTGCTCGCCAAAAAAGCCTTTGGCAGCCGAATCGGCACGGGCTTCAAGGGAAGCGCTCCGCGACTGGCGGTCATGGATGTCGCCCGAATCGACGAGAAACGGCGCCTCGTCTTGGTGCGACGCGACGAGGTTGAGCATCTCGTGCTCGTCGGTGGGCAGAACGATGTGCTCATCGAGGGCAGCATTCTGCGCGTTCGAGCCACGACTGGCGCCAGTAGGGACGAACCACGCGGCAACTTCCCGGAATTCGAAGACGATATGTCGCCGGAACCGGCATCCAGTCGAGGTGTTGCACCGATTCCCGTTCCGGTTCCAGCCCCGGAAGCGAAACCGCTGGCTCCACGCCCTGAACCACGCCACCAGGAAACGGTCGCCTCGCGGACCCCATCCGAGAACAAGTCCCGTCCCACGCCGATGACGGCGCCCTTGCCGGTGCCCCCGGCTCCGACTGTCCCGCCATCTCCAATGGCGGCCGGCACCGAACAGGCCAAGGCGCCCGCATACAGCGCGGCCCCCATTCCGGAAATAGATACCGATCGCTCACCAGCATCCGCGCGGAGCCTTCCTCCACGTTCGATCGCGACGCCGACGCTCAACCTGCGGCAGAGCCGGTCGACGACGGACGCCGGGAACGTCTCGCCGGAGTCTCCCGTCTCCAAACCCGAAGCTGCGTTCTCCGCCTCGCCTGCCTCGGCCCGACGCGAGCCGTCGCTGGCAGTGCCGGATGTGCAACGCGAGCCGATGGCCTCTCAGGCCGAGCAGCCCCGGGCCGATCTGCGCGCGCAAATGAATCGCGCTCAGTCCCCCGCTCTGGATCGCGTGCAGGATGCGACCGCACCAGCCATTGCCGTCGATGCCGTCGATCGCCGAGACCCGCCGCGGCAGCCGCTGTCGGTCAGGAGCTTCGCCACGGCGATACAAAATCGCAAGGCGCCGGCGGAAATGCCGCAGCCAGCCCCTAAGGCAGCCGAGGCGACGACACGTCAAGATAACGCGAACTCGTCGCTTACCGACCCCGACCAGCGGGATCGGCAGCGTTCGGGGCCGCCTGCCGCCGGGGGGAGTTCCACGTCCTCAAGCCAGACTGAGGCCGCGCCGAAACGTCCGTCCGTTCCGGAGGCCGAGCCGAGTCTCGAGGACTTCCTTTCGGCCGAGATGGATGCAGATTTTGGCAACGACGCCTTCTTCGCCGACAAGCCCGACGACGGCGATTCAGGTGCGAATGCGCCGCGCGGAGCGCCCCCAGTCGAGCCCTCCAGATCAGAGCCGTATCCCGCGACGGCGACCGAGGCACCGCGCGTTGTCGCACCAGCGCCGCCTGCCTCATCCACCGGAGGCGATACGCCTCCTCGCTCGGCAGTTCAGCCGGACACGCCGCCCCGCACCGCCGCGGCGCCTGTGCCTTTGACACTCGAAGAGGAAATGGAACGGTTGCTGGGCGACTTCAATTTCGGCGACGACAGCGATCGCAAGGCCAACTGAGTCGGGCAATCCCCGGAAACTTATGGTGTCCGCCTGGCACTGAAACCCTGAAGGCAAGGCGTGCCGCCGCACGATACCGAGGCCGGTCGCTGCTCTGACACCGACACATTTGGCAGGGTGTATGCGAGGATCTTGGAAGAGAGCGGTGGCTGGTAGCGGCTCATCCGCCGAAATGGCAGGTGCGGAAAACCAGTGATGGAGGGAGTTCAGTGGCTCTTCGATTCACGCCCCGTCACTCGGGACCAAACCAAATTTTCGCTGGCTGAGCCTATAGGCGCCAGCCGAAATCTTGGTGTGTAAGCGGCCCCGTCCGAGGAGCTACTCGTCCCGATAGACCTTCTCGCGGCGCTCGTGCCGCTCCTGCGCTTCCAGGGACATCGTCGCGATCGGGCGGGCGTCCAGCCGTTTCAGGCTGATCGGTTCACCCGTCTCTTCGCAATAGCCGTAGGTGCCCTCGTCGATCCGCTCCAGCGCGTCGTCGATCTTGGCGATCAACTTGCGATGACGGTCGCGCGCCCGCAACTCGATGGCGCGATCCGTTTCCGACGAGGCGCGATCGGCCGCATCGGCGAGATTGCTGTTGTCATTGGCCAGGGCGGCAAGTGTCTCTCGCGACTCGCGCAGGATTTCCGCTTTCCAGGCCAGCAGCTTCTTGCGGAAATAATCCCTCTGGCCATCATTCATGAACTGCCCGTCCTCGGACAAGGTCGTCTCTATATTGAGTGTCTCGCTCATCACGCACCTCCGTTCACGCAATCGGGCTTATAACGACGCTTTCCGCAGCGAACAAGTTGTTCATAGACTACAACTTGAAAGTGAACGGGTTTCTAACATCCCGTTTTTCTTCGCTTTTCGACGGGACTCATCGGCCCGCGCGATGACACGGCTATGACGGGCAACAAACGTGCCGGCCCGTGCGTTCGCGGGTTTCGGCATGAAGAGCCGCGATGCCGCCTTTCCGGGTCAGCAGCGCGCGCGCTTGACCGTCACCGGATTGCCCGATGCCGTCGTTTCGGCATAGTCCATCGCCATGTCCGCCTTATCGCCCAGCCGCCGCCTCTACATCCTGCGCCACGCGCATTCATCGTGGGCCCTTCCCGGCCAGCGCGACCACCACCGTCCGCTGGATGCGCGAGGACGCAAGGAAGCCGACCGGCTCGCGGAGTTCATCGCAAGGAAAGGCTACCGCTTCGACGTGGTGGTGTGTTCGACGGCGAAGCGGGCGAGCGAGACCTATGACCGGATTCGCCCCAAACTTCCGACTGAAGGCCGCGAGGAAGCCTCGGACGCCCTCTATGCCATGGGCGTCGAGGCCTATTACGACGCCGCGCGGCGCCACGGCGATTGCGATGCGATCCTCCTCGTCGGGCACAATCCGGTGATCGAGGAATTCACCCTGTCGCTCATCGCGGATGGCGATCCCGCCGCCATCGAAGCCATTCGGATGGGCTTCCCCACCTGCGGCCTCGCTGTCGTGGAGTTTTCAGGGCCGCTGGACGCGATCGAACGGGGCACCGGCCGGCTTCGCGAATTCGTCGATCCCCATGATCTGCGTTAGACGAAGGAGGCGCACTTTCGACGCCCATCGTCACTGCCTATATCGCCGACAGCCCGTCTCCAGAGGATTTTCGCCCAGCCTATGACCTCTCTTGCCGACGAGGCCCGTCTCGTCCTCGATACCTTCGCCGATCGGACGACCGGCCTTTTCCACCCGACCGTGCGTCTCGGCGTCACCGGTCTGTCGCGGGCCGGCAAGACGGTCTTCATTACCGCGCTGGTCCACAACCTCCTGCATGGGGGCCGGCTGCCGCTGTTTGGAGCCCAGGCCGGAGGACGCATCCTGCGCAGCTATCTGGAGGAGCAGCCGGACGACGCGGTGCCGCGCTTCCAGTATGAGGACCATATCCGCACGATCCTCGAGGAGCGGGCCTGGCCGCAATCGACCCGGGCGATTTCCGAATTGCGGCTGACGATCGAGTATGAATCGGCGTCGGGTTGGGGACGGATGTTCTCCGGTGGCCGGCTATCGATCGATATCGTCGACTATCCGGGCGAATGGCTGCTCGACCTGCCGCTGCTCGACAAGGATTTCGCGACGTTCTCGAGTGAGGCGATCGCGCGCGCCCGGCTGCCGTCGCGCAGCCATCTCGCCAGCGACTATCTCGCGCTGCTCGAAACGGTGGATCTCTCAGCTCCGGCCGACGAGCCGACAGCCCAGGCCTTGCACGCCGCCTTCGCCAAATATCTGACAGCCTGCCGCGCAGACAGGACGGCGCTGTCGACCTTGCCGCCGGGACGTTTTCTGATGCCGGGCGACCTTGAAGGCTCGCCCGCCCTCACCTTCGCCCCGCTGCCGGTCGAGCCCGGCCTCACCTATCCGAAGGGCTCGCTCGCGGCGTTGCTGGCCCGGCGCTACGAGGCCTACAAGACCGTCGTGGTGAAACCCTTCTTCCGCGAGCATTTCGCCCGGCTCGACCGGCAGATCCTGCTCGTCGACGTGATGCAGGCGATCAACGCCGGCCCCGAGGCCGTCCGCGATCTCGAAACCGCGCTTGCGGATATCCTCGCCTGCTTCCGTCCGGGCCGTTCGAGCTGGCTCGGCTCGTTCCTGACAAGGCGGATCGACCGCATTCTGGTCGCCGCGACCAAGGCCGATCATCTCCACCGCGACAGCCATCGCAAGCTCGAATCCATCGTTCGCCGAATGCTCGACGACGCCATCGCGCGCGCCAATTTCTCCGGCGCGCGAACCGATGTTCTCGCCCTTGCCGCGATCCGGGCGACCCGCGAGGCGAGCGTCGACGACCGCGGCGACACGCTGCCCGTCATCGTCGGCACCCCCGCGGCCGGCGAGACGATTGGCGACGAAACCTTCGACGGCAAGACCGAGACCGCGATCTTTCCCGGCGATCTGCCCGCCGATCCCGCGCGGCTATTCGTCGAAAGCGACGGCGGCGCGGCGGACCCGATCCGGTTCGTGCGTTTCAAGCCGCCGAAGCTCGAACGCGACGCGGCCGGGATGACGCTCTCGCTGCCGCATATCCGGCTCGACCGGGCCCTCGAATTCCTGTTGGGAGATCGCCTGGCATGAGCAGCGACGAGAGCCCCCGCCCCGGCCGGCGTCCCGGCGCGTATCGGCTGGAAGAGACGGGCATTCCCCGCTCCGACCAGGAGCAAAAGACCGCTGCGCCGGGGCGGTCCCCACGCGCCATCGAGGATCTGGCGCGGATCACCATCGAGCCGGACGACGCCATCGAGCGTGAGGCGATCGTGGAGCTCGAGATCGAGCAGATGGCGCGGCGGCGCCACGGCTTTTCCTTCGGCAAATTGTTCCTCGGCGCCCTCGGCATTCTCGTCTCGCTCGGTGTCGGCCTCGCCGTCGACGCCCTGATCCGGGATCTGTTCGCCCGATCGGAGTGGCTGGGATGGGCGGCGCTCGTTGTTGCCGTCCTGCTCGTCGTCGGCGCGCTGGGCGTGGCCCTGCGGGAAATCATCGGCCTGATGCGGCTGGCCGCCGTCGACCGGGAGCGCCAGGCCGCGCTCGCCGCCTACGAAGCCAATTCCGCCGCGGACGCGAAAACGGTCGTGCGAACCTTGACCACGCTTCTCTCCGATCGACCGAAGACCGCTCAGGGCCGGGCGCGGATGGCCGAACTCGACGACGAGGTGATCGACGGCGCCGATCTCATCGCGCTGGCCGAACGCGAGCTGCTCGGGCCGCTCGACGCCGAGGCGCGCGCCCTCGTGCTCGTTTCGGCCAAGCGGGTGTCGGTGGTCACCGCCGTCAGTCCGAAGGCACTTGTCGACGTCGCCTATGTGCTGTTCGAGACCGTCAAGCTCATCCGCCGCATGTCGGAGCTCTACGGCGCCCGGCCGGGCACGCTCGGCCTGGTGCGGCTGACCCGCGACGTGGTGGCGCATCTGGCTGTCACCGGAACGATCGCGATCGGCGACGGCGTCATGCAGCAATTGCTCGGCCACGGCGTGGCGGCAAAGCTGTCGGCGCGGCTCGGTGAAGGCGTCGTCAACGGGCTCTTGACCGCGCGGGTCGGCCTCGCCGCGATGGATCTCTGCCGCCCCCTGCCCTTCCTGCGGGTTCGCCGGCCATCGATCGGCGACGTCCTCGGCGATCTCACCGCAATCGGCGCGATTCGGTCGTCCCGGTCAGCCTCGGATGAGACGTCACGCGACATATCGTGAAGACCGCGGCAAGGCTTGATTAACCCTTCCGGGCGATAAAGGCAGTCTGTTCCAGCCACCCCGTCCGCCAGGAAGGTTCGCCCCATGTCCCGCATGCTGACAGCCGGTCTCGCTCTTGCCATCGCCGCCGGTTCGGCACTGGCGACGCCTGCCCTCGCCGAACCGGACGAGGCGTTCTTCCGCCAGGTCGTCGGCCAGTGGTCGGGACCCGGCGAGATCGTTGCCGGCAAGTACAAGGGCACCAAATTCGTCTGCGACTTCGCCGGCTCCCAGCATCCGAAGAAGTTGGGCATGGAACTGGACGGGTCCTGCCGGGTGGGCATGTTCTCGCAGCCGATGCGGGCCGAGGTGGTTCGCTCCGGCAAGGGCTACACCGGCGCCTTCCAGGACGGCGCCAAGGGCAAGGGCCTCGACATCGTCTCCGGCAATGTCGATGGCGACCGCATCGTCGTCGGCCTCGACCGCAAGCAGCTCAAGGGCGCCATGATCGCCCGCCTGGACGGAGCCGGCGCGATGGCGATCACCGTCTCGGTCCGGGTGGCGTCCGAACTGGTGCCGGTCATCGGCATGAATTTGAAGCGCACCGGCGGGGTGAGGCAGAGCGCGCTGGTGAAGTGATGAGACGGCTGTAGAAAAAGCGCGGAGAAAACGGCTAAAAATGGCATTGATGCGCTACTTAGGCGCGGGCAATCTAGCGGAATCGACCGCACGACGGCATCAGAGCAGTAAGACAGCCAATCCCCCAGCGGTCCTCAGTCAGAATTTACTCTACTATACACTTGGCGATTTATTTGATCCGTCATCAATATTATTTCTAGGCAAACTCTCTTGAGTTGGCGCCGACTTCCGCCGCGCTAAAAGAGTTACAAGGTGCCGATCTCCTCTAGGAGTGATCCTCCAATAGCTCGCTCTATCATTTACGCCCCGCTTCTTTACACCCTGATCCAAAAGACCTAGCGCGCGAAATTGAATCAAGACTTCGTTCCACGACTCTATTGCTAGAGCCGCATCACCCTGCAAATGCTTGTCTTGGGGCATATCGTCGTAAACGTGGAACCGCGATATGAGTCGCTGAAGCTCGCTCTCGGTTGTCTCATTGATAAGCGCGGGGCCGATATCACGGAAGAGGTCGTTCCAACTTACTGCGGCTGACCAACGAAATGTGCTGGCAGCCATAAATCCCGATGATGACACGCGACGACTGCCATAGATTTCGACCTCATCATCACCCGATTCGAGCGTTTCGTCCTCCTCGTCAAGCACTTGTGCGGCTGCCGCTTCGCGCAGCTGCCGATTCTCCTCAGTCAGTCTGTTGATCTGTTCAAGAAGGGCAATCGGTGACGAACCGTCATTTCTTATCCAGCCTGGCCGAGGATTGATTTTGATCTCGCGCACTAGTGATCGCGACACTAACCCGCCCAATTCGGAGGCGCTTGACCAGGAGCGCACAGGATACTCCCTCATCACCTCGACTCGAAACGCCTCGAGCTTCCCCCTGGAAGGTTCGGTAATCTCGGTTTTCCCGGCGGGGATATCCTCCGGCTTGGCGTGCACGAAAGCTAACACCGGGATGCCCAATTTCTTGGCATAACGGTATTCCTTCTCAGTATAGCTGACGCCATCCTCAGTCACCGAGCCATACCGACCGCCAATGATGAGGACGTAGTAATCACACTCATCGATAACCCGCTTGATGACATCCCATTGACTCTCATTGGAAGCAACGAATGCCTCCATTCCGGTCGGTATGCAGTCAAGTTCCCAAATCGCCTGTATGACTTCGGCGCGCTCCCCCACGAGGTCGGTGAAAGTCGAACTGACAAAAACCTGATGACGGATAGAGTAAGACAAATAGCACTCCACGAGCGTAAATCGATTTACAACTTGAGCGATACCCACCCAGTTAGCAAGCACCCGCTCATGATCGGCAAGCTCTAGTTCTGCGGAGCGGATGCCCCGATCGCACGAACCTCTTCACTAACGTCACGCCGACGCAGGTGGGCGGACAGCACCATCTCCACCGTTGCTTATGCGGCAGAGAATCGTATTCTCTTCCGAACGGCCCCCTGTGCATCATCACTACGTCAGACAACAGGTATGCGGTGCCGCTTTTACCCTAGATATCGCCCCCAAGCCTCATCCTCAACGAACCTCGCCCGTCCCCCGCCACCACTCGCCGTTCTCGCTTGCGGGTTCGATCCCCTCCCGGTCGACGCGCGCGGCCCATTCCGCCACCGTCCGCTCCCCAAAGCGCAGATCCGGCGCGATGTCGGCGAGCGGCACGATGACGAAGGCCCGCTCGCTCACGCGCGGGTGCGGCAAGGTCAGCGCCGCGTCCTCGTAAGGCATCCCGTCATAATCGAGCACGTCGAGATCGAGCGTGCGCGGCCCCCAGCGCTCGTGCCGCTCGCGCTTGAACGCCCGCTCGGTTTCAAGACACAGATCGAGGACCTCGTGAGGCCCCAGCGTCGTCTCGATCACGGCGCAGGCGTTGACAAAGAATGGCTGGTCGGTTTTGCCCCAGGGCGGCGTGCGATAAAGCCGCGAAACGGCGACGATCCGCGTATCCTCGCGCGCGTCGATCAGGCGCAGCGCCGCGGCCATCGTCCTTGCCGGATCGCCGATATTGCCGCCGAGACCGAGAGTCGCCGTGGCCGTCACCAGCGTTCGCCCTTCATGGCGCGGCGCATGGCGTCGGTGATCCGCAGTGCGTCGCGGTTGGCCGGTACGTTGTGGACGCGAAAGATGTCGGCGCCGCGCTCGCGCAAAAGCGCGCTGGTCGCCGCCGTCGCAATGTCCGGCTCCGGGTCCTCGCTTCCCACCGCGCCGCGCACGAAGCGCTTGCGCGAGGTCCCGACGAGCAACGGAAAGCCGAGCGCCTTCATCTCCTCCAGTTGGGCCAGCAGCATCAAATTCTCCGGCCCGTCCTTGGCGAAGCCGAAGCCGGGATCGAGAACGATGGCTGCGTCCGCCACCCCCGCCTTGCGGGCAATCTCCAGCGACTTTTCCAGAAAAAGGAACTGATCGGCGATGACGTCGAGCAATTTCTCGCGCTCACGCCCCGTATGCATCAGGCACAGGCCGGCGCCGGTGTCCGCCGCAACCCGTGCGATGGCCTCGTCCCTCTGGGCGCCCCACACGTCGTTGACGATGTGCGCGCCGGCCGCCACGGCCATCCGCGCGGTTTCCGAGCGATAGGTGTCGACCGAGATCAGACAGTCGGACCGGCGGGCCAGTTCCTCGATCACCGGCATGATCCGGCGCTGCTCCTCGGCGGCGTCGATGGGCGTCGCGCCGGGCCGGGTCGATTCGCCGCCGATATCGACGATCGCCGCGCCTTGGTCGACCATCTTCAGCGACTCCGCCACCGCCGCCTCGACGCTGGCGTAGCGCCCCCCGTCGGAGAAGCTGTCGGGCGTGGCGTTGAGCACGCCCATGATGTGCGCGGCACCGGACAGATCAAGGCTGCGGCCATGGGCCACATGCCAGATTCCGCCGCGCGGTTCGATCAGGTCCATTTCAGCTCCGGTCCGTGAATCCCTTGGCTCTGTCGGTAGCGCCTGACAATCTTTCGCGCAATTATGTGCGCGCCTCCCAAGGGTGGTCGAGTCGGGTCCAGGAGATTGACCGGACCGGCCGAATGATGAACGGGTGATCCGGTGTCGGGGACGACCACGCTGAGCGCCGGTCTGCGTGCGACTCCCGCCATACCAACCATGCCATGACGAAAGCAGCCTTCATGAGACTTTACGCCGTCAAGCAATGGATCAGTGACCGGGTCGAATTGACCACCCTGATCGCAGCGCTCCTCGTCGCCGCATCGATCTGGGGTTTCGTCTCGGTCGCCGGCGAGGTGGTGGAGGGTGACACCAAGGGCTTCGACGCCGAGATCTTGCTGTCGCTGCGCAATCCGGCCGATGCCTCCGACCCGCTTGGCCCGCGCTGGGCGGAGGAGTTCGGCCGTGACATGACCGCCTTCGGGGGCACGGGGGCGTTGGTCCTCATTACCCTCTTCGCCGCCGGCTTCCTCTGGATGCAGGGCAAGCGCCGCTCGATGCTGCTGGTCCTCGCCGCGATCGGCAGCGGCTTCCTGATGAGCCAGCTTCTCAAATACGGCTTCGACCGACCCCGTCCCTCGCTCGTTCCGCACGGGTCGTTCGTCTACACGGCGAGTTTTCCGAGCGGTCACGCGATGATGTCGGCGGTCACCTATCTGACGCTGGCGATCCTTGTCGCCCGTGTTCAAACGCAGCGACGGGTGCGCGCGTTTCTCATCGGCGTGGCGGTGTTCCTGACGGTTCTTGTCGGCGTCAGCCGAGTCTATCTAGGCGTGCACTGGCCGTCCGACGTGCTGGCCGGATGGACAGCGGGCGCGGCCTGGGCGGTCGGCTGGTGGATGATCGCCAGATGGCTGGAATCGCGCGGCGCGGTCGAGCCTGAAGCGACCGCAGCCGACGATTTCGATGGAAACCGGCCCGCACCCCGCTCGCCGACCATCTGAACATCGCGGCGGACGTGCCGCTGCTGCGTTCTGATCAAACCGCGACATCATGACTGTGCATGAGGTGGACAACTTTGCCGCCACGAGCCGCCGAGGCTTGCGGACGTAGCGTTGCTATGGAATTGATCATGGCTTGCGACGCGGCGTTCCTGACAGCTCGATGCGTCGGCCGGAAACGGCGAACCCAGCACCGGAACACGGGCGGACAATGGAATATTTTCTGCAGCAGTTGATCAACGGGATCACTCTCGGGTCGATCTACGGCCTGATCGCCATCGGCTATACGATGGTCTACGGCATCATCGGCATGATCAATTTCGCCCACGGCGAAATCTTCATGCTTGGCTCCTTCATCGCGCTCACCACGTTCCTCCTGCTCGCCGCGATCGGCATCACCTTCCTGCCGCTGGTGCTGGTGATCATGCTGGCCGTCGCCATGCTTCTCACAGCGCTCTGGGGTTGGACCATCGAACGGGTCGCCTATCGGCCGTTGCGCGGCTCGTTCCGGCTGGCGCCGCTGATCACCGCCATCGGCATGTCGATCTTCCTGCAGAACTTCGTCCAGATCACGCAGGGCGCGCGCGTCAAGCCGCTGCCGCCGCAGATCCAGGGCGGAATCACGCTCATCGACGGTCCCGGCGCCATCGCGGTGCAGATTTCCTACATGCAGATCATCATCATCGCGACGACCATCGTCCTGATGGCGGTCTTCTCGCTGATCATTTCGCGCACATCGCTCGGACGGCAGCAGCGGGCTTGTGAGCAGGATCAGAAGATGGCTTCGCTGCTCGGCGTCAATGTCGACCGGACGATCTCGCTGACCTTCGTGATGGGCGCCACCCTCGCCGCCGTCGCCGGCATGATGTACCTGCTCTATTACGGCGTCATCGACTTCTACATCGGCTTCGTCGCCGGCGTGAAAGCCTTCACCGCGGCCGTTCTCGGCGGCATCGGCTCGATGCCGGGCGCCATGCTCGGCGGTTTGGCCATCGGCCTGATCGAGACATTCTGGTCGGGCTATTTCTCGGTCGAGTACAAGGACGTCGCGGCCTTTTCCATTCTCGCGATCGTCCTGATCTTCATGCCGTCCGGCCTGCTTGGCCGGCCGGAAGTCGAGAAGGTCTGAGACGATGGCCGACGATCCGACAGCCGCCACGATCACTCCGGAAGGCGCCGAACTCAAGCAGGAAGAGCGCCGCGAGGCAGCACGCGGCGAGCCCCCCTTCGTAGAGGCACCGCAAAGCGACAGCCGCCTCGTCGCCTCGCTGAAGGAGGCGGGCATCACAGCGGCGATCGTCGCCGGGCTGACGCTGGTCTTTCTCGCCTTTCGCAGCGACATCGCGACCGGCGGCCTCGACCTCTTAGCCCGGCCGATGCTGTGGCTCAGCTGGATCGCCATCGCCTTCGTCGGGCGGTTCGTGCTGTCCTACTTCCTGTTCAAGGCCGAGCGGCCGATCAGCGGCTATTTCAAACGGACGAAGAGCCGGGCGGCCACCGGCGGCCTTCCGCTCGGCAAGGTCTTCGGTATCCTCCTGCTGTTTGTCGCCTTCACGCTGCCCTTCCTGCTCGACACGTTTCTTCCGAGCCAGAACCGCTATCTCCTCGACCTGGCCATCCTCATCCTCACTTATGTGATGCTGGGCTGGGGCCTGAACATCGTGGTCGGTCTCGCTGGCCTGCTCGATCTCGGCTACGTCGCCTTCTATGCGGTGGGCGCTTATTCCTTCGCGCTGCTGTCGACGAATTTCGGCCTCGGCTTTTGGGTTTGCCTGCCGATGGCCGGGCTGTTCGCGGCGATGTGGGGCGTCATGCTCGGCTTCCCGGTGCTACGCCTGCGCGGTGACTATCTGGCGATCGTGACGCTCGCCTTCGGCGAGATCATCCGTATCGTGCTGCTCAATTGGTACGAGTTCACCGGCGGACCGAACGGCCTGCTAGGCATCCCGAAACCGACCCTTTTCGGTCTCGAATTTTCGCGCGGTGAGGGCTCCTTCTCGGACTTCTTCGGCCTCGAATACAGCTCGGTGCAGCGCTTCGTGTTCCTGTATTATATCATTCTCGCACTGGCTCTGATCACCAATTTGGTGACCCTCAGGCTACGCAAGCTGCCCGTCGGCCGCGCCTGGGAAGCGTTGCGCGAGGACGAGATCGCCTGTCGCTCGCTCGGCATCAATACTGTCAACGTCAAGCTGACGGCTTTTGCCACCGGCGCGATGTTCGGCGGCTTCGCCGGCTCGTTCTTCGCCGCGCGCCAGGGCTTCATTTCCCCCGAGAGTTTCACCTTCATCGAATCGGCAATCGTGCTGGCCATCGTCGTGCTGGGCGGTCTCGGCTCGCAGCTCGGCGTGGTCATCGCCTCGGTGGTGATGATCGGCGGCATCGAGCTCCTGCGAAACCTGACGGCCCTGCAGGCCGTATTCGGCAGCGATTTCGATCCCACCCAGTACCGGATGCTGATCTTCGGCTTGGCCATGGTGGGGATCATGGTGTGGAAGCCGCGCGGCCTGATTTCGTCTCGCTCGCCTTCCGTATTCTACAAACAAAAGAAGAAGATCGGCGCCGATCTTGTCGCCCAGGGCGAGGGTCACTGATGTTGAAGGAAAGCGAACGCTGGTCGGTCGACCCGGTCCTCACGGTCGAGCATCTGACGATGCGCTTCGGCGGCCTCACCGCCGTCGATGATCTGTCCTTTAACGTCGGCCGCGGCGACATCACCGCGCTGATCGGTCCGAACGGCGCCGGCAAGACCACGGTGTTCAACTGCGTCACCGGCTTCTACAAGCCGACCGAAGGGCGCATCGCGCTGCGCCGCGGCCGCGGCATCCCGGAGGCGAAGGTCCGCGAACTCACTGATAGCGGCCGGCAGTATATCGACGCCGAATCCGGCTCAATCTTTCTCCTCGAGCGCATGGCGGACTTCAAGATCACCGAGGTCGCCGGGGTCGCGCGGACGTTCCAGAACATCCGCCTGTTTGGCGGCATGACGGTGCTGGAAAACCTGCTCGTTGCCCAGCATAACAAGCTGATGGATGCCTCCAACTTCACCATCGGCGGATTGATCGGCCTGCCCGGCTACCGCCGCGCCGCGGCCGCCGCCAAGGACAAGGCCGTCGATTGGCTGCGTCATACCAACCTGCTCGATCGGGCGGACGATCCGGCGTCGGATCTTCCTTACGGTGCCCAGCGTCGGCTGGAAATCGCCCGCGCGATGTGCACTGATCCGTCGCTTCTGTGCCTCGATGAGCCGGCCGCCGGCCTTAATCCGCGCGAATCCGCCGAGCTCAACACGTTGTTGAAATATATTCGTGACGAGCACGACGTGTCGGTTCTGCTGATCGAGCACGACATGGGCGTGGTCATGGAAATTTCCGATCACATCATCGTCCTCGACTACGGCAAGAAGATTTCGGACGGTTCGGCCGACAAGGTCCGCAACGATCCGAAGGTCATCGCGGCCTATCTCGGCGTCGACGATGAAGAGGTCGACGCGATAGAGGAAGACCTTCACATCAAGAAAGGGCCCGCCAACGCCGCGCCCGCAAGCCCTCAGGGAGGCGCCACATGAGCGCCGTTGTCGAAACGCAGCCGACGGCCGAACCGTTGCTGACGATCCGTGGCCTTCAGACCTTCTACGGCAAGATCCAGGCGCTCAAGGGGGTCGATGTCGACGTTTACGAAGGCGAGATCGTTACGATGATCGGTGCCAATGGCGCCGGAAAATCGACGCTGATGATGACGATCTGCGGCAATCCGCGCGCCCGCGAGGGCCAGATCGTCTACCGCGGCGAGGACATCACCCATCTGCCGACCCATACCATCATGTCCAAGTCGATCGCCCAGTCGCCCGAGGGGCGCCGGGTGTTCGGGCGCATGACGGTGATGGAGAATCTCCAGATGGGCGCGATCCTGGAGGACGACTCCTTTTTCGACGACGATTTGCGCAAGGTCTTCGAGCTGTTTCCGCGCCTCAAAGAGCGCCGCGGCCAGCGTGGCGGCACCCTGTCCGGCGGCGAGCAGCAGATGCTGGCGATCGGACGGGCGCTGATGAGCCGGCCGAAGCTGCTGTTGCTGGACGAGCCCTCGCTCGGCCTCGCCCCTTTGATCGTCAAGCAGATCTTCGAGGTCATTCGCGAACTCAACCGCAACGAGGGCCTGACGGTCTTTCTCGTCGAGCAGAACGCCTTCCATGCCCTGCGCCTCGCCCATCGCGGCTACGTGATGGTCAACGGCACAATCACCATGACCGGCACCGGGAAGGAGCTACTCGCCCGCGAGGAGGTTCGCAGCGCCTATCTC
Organism: Aurantimonas sp. E1-2-R+4; assembly: GCF_036549515.1. Lineage (NCBI taxonomy): Bacteria > Pseudomonadati > Pseudomonadota > Alphaproteobacteria > Hyphomicrobiales > Aurantimonadaceae > Aurantimonas > Aurantimonas sp. E1-2-R+4. Next base: position 55,869 of record NZ_JAZHLK010000004.1, read on the forward strand.
GAGGGAGGAGCACACTGATGGCGCCCGAAATGTCCTTGCTCTGGGAAGTCGCGATCGGTGAATTCCTGTTCGTCACGGTAATTCTGGGCGGCGGCGGCGCCTGGATGATCGGGCGGTCGACAGCTCTGACCTGGAGCGGCTGGGGTCTGATGGCGTTCTATGTCCTGCTTCTGACCATCGCGGTCCGCTTTATTCATTTCAGCCTGTTTGGCGGGACCTTCTTTCTGCCGCCCGCGACCTTCGGCGTCGCGTTCTACTATGCGCTTATCGATTACATCGTGCTGTTCGCTTTCGCGGCCGCCGGGCGCAGTTTCGTGCGCACTCGGCAAATGAGCCGGCAATACGGCGTTTTGCGCCACGAAAACTGATCGGTCTGCTCCGCGATTCAGCATCTTTGAATTTTTAGGCCGGCGCTATTCCAACGCCGGCCGATCCGGTCTTTAATCCCCGCCAGGAGGGGATGCACATTGCATCTCCGTGGCCTTCTGGCCGCCTCAAAGAATAAACAGGGAAGATTCTCATGAAGAAAATACTTCTAGCGGGCGCAGCGCTCAACCTCGTCTTCGCGGGCGCGGCCTACGCCGAGATCACTATCGGCGTCGCCGGCCCCATGACCGGCCAGTATGCCAGCTTCGGCGAGCAGTTGCGCACCGGCGCCGAGCAAGCCGTCGCCGACATCAACGCCAAGGGCGGCGTCAACGGCGAAATGCTGAAACTGTCCGTCGGCGACGACGCCTGCGACCCGAAGCAGGCCGTCGCGGTCGCCAACCAGTTCGCCTCGCAGGGCGTGCCCTTCGTCGCCGGTCACTTCTGCTCGGGTTCCTCGATCCCGGCCAGCCAGGTCTATAACGACGAGCAGATCGTGCAGATCTCGCCGGCCTCGACCAATCCCGATTTCACCGACAAGCGTCCCGGTGGCGGCATCTTCCGCGTCTGCGGCCGTGACGACCAGCAAGGTGAGGTTGCCGGCAATTACATCGCCGAGACCTTCCCAGATCTCAAGGTCGCGATCATCAACGACAAGACCGCCTATGGTAAGGGCCTGGCCGACGAGACGCAGAAGACTTACGAGGCGGCCGGCAAGACCCCGGTTCTCGTGGAGTCCTACACCGCCGGCGAAAAGGACTACACCGCTCTTGTCACCAAGATGAAGGAAGCCGGCGTCGGCCTCGTCTATGTCGGCGGCTATCATACCGAAGCCGGCCTGATGGCGCGTCAGATGCGCGAGCAGGGTATGGACACCATCTTGATGTCCGGCGATGCACTGGTCAGCGACGAGTACTGGGCGATCACCGGCGATGCCGGCCAGGGCACGCTGATGACCTTCTCCCCGGACCCGCGCAAGAACGAGGCGGCCGCTCCGGTCGTCGCCGAGCTCGAGAAGCAGGGCAAGACCGCCGAGGGCTACGTGCTCTACACCTACGCGGCGATCCAGGCTTGGGCGGACGCGGTGACCAAAGCCGGCTCCACCGACTACGACCCCGTCGTCGAGGCGCTCAATGCCAACGATTTCACCACTGTGATTGGCGATCTGAAGTTCGACGACAAGGGTGACGTGACCCTGCCGGGCTACGTCCTCTATGAGTGGAAGGACGGCAAGTACGACTACGTCGAGACCGCCGATGCCGGCGGCGCGATGATGAAAGACGACAAGATGAAAGAGGGCATGGAAAGCATGTCCAAGGAAGGCGAGAAGCCTGCGGACGGCGCAGATGCCGAGAAGCCGGCCGACCCGGCAGGCGAAACCACGACCAAGTAAGACGGTCGGCGGGCTCTGCCCGCGCCATCCGACAGTGACAGAACCCCGGCGCTCGGCGCCGGGGTTCTTTTTCATCTGGCCTGTGCCGGGTTACGACCGCGACACCCGTTCCCTCGCAAACCGGTGCCGCAGGCTCACTGTCAGCCGTGTCGGAAGGTCGCCGGCCGCTTCTCGCGGAAAGCCGACATCCCCTCCTTCTGGTCGCCGCCGGCAAACAGCGCGTGAAAGATCCGGCGTTCGTGCAGAAGTCCCTCGCGCAGACCGACCTCGAAGGAACGGTTGGTCGCTTCCTTGGCGGTCATCGTCGCCGGCTTGGAGAAGTCCGCGATCGTCGTTGCCGCGCCGAGCGCCTCCTCCATCAGCTTATCCGCCGGCACCAACCGCGAAACGAGACCGATGCGCTCGGCCTCCTCGGCGCCGATCATCCGGCCGGTGAGGATCATGTCCATCGCCTTGTACTTGCCGACCGCGCGGGTCAGGCGCTGGGAGCCGCCCATGCCGGGAATGATGCCGAGCTTGATCTCCGGCTGACCGAACTTGGCGCTGTCGGCCGCGACGATGAGATCGCACATCATCGCCAGCTCGCAACCGCCACCGAGAGCGAAGCCGGCGACGGCCGCGATCATCGGCGTGCGCACCCGCTCCAGCGCCTCCCATTCGGAAAACCAGTCGGCGAGCATCATCTCCATTGCCGAGCGGTCTTCCATTTCCTTGATGTCGGCCCCGGCCGCGAAGGCCTTCTCCGAGCCGGTGATCAGGATCGCGCCAACCTCGGGATCGCGGTCGAGCGAGCCGGTTAGCTCGACCAGTTGGCGCATGACCGCGCTGTTCAGCGCGTTCAGTGCCTTGGGACGGTTGAGGGTGAGGATCGCGACGCGGCCCTCGCGGCGTTGAAGGACGATGTCGGTTTCGCTCATTGGGTTATCTCCCGCTGGATCGAGCCAGGACGAGCACCGCTCGCCCGCGTGACAGGTCTATGGGCCGGCCTCGCGATCGCGTCCGGCCGATAGTCGATTATTTGGGCTGCATCCTGATCGCGCCGTCGAGGCGGATCGTCTCGCCGTTCAGCATCGGGTTCTCAACGACGTGGATAGCGAGCTTGGCGTATTCCTCCGCCGTGCCGAGCCGCGAGGGGAACGGGATCGAGGCGGCGAGCGAGGCCTGCACATCCTCCGGCATACCGGCGAGCATCGGCGTCTCGAAGATACCGGGGGCGATGGTCATCACCCGAATGCCGGACTTGGCTAGGTCGCGCGCCATCGGCAGCGTCATCCCCGCGATACCGGCCTTGGAGGCGGCATAGGCGATCTGCCCCATCTGCCCGTCGAAGGCGGCGACCGAGGCCGTGCTGACGATGACGCCGCGCTCGCCGTCCGCGTTCAGCGGTTCGGCCTCCGACATCCTCAGCGCCACCTGGGACGAGAGGTTGAACGTACCGATGAGATTGACGGCGATCACTTTCTGGAACAGCGCCGGATCGTGCGCCTCGCCGCGCGACACCGTCTTGCGGCCGACTGCGATGCCGGCGCAATTGACCAGGATGCGCGGCGTTCCGTGCGCCTCGACGGCCTTGGCCACGGCGTCGGCCACTGCGCCCGGATCGGACACGTCGCACTTGATGAACAGGCCGCCAATCTCCTCGGAGACCGCGCGACCGCCCTCCTCGTTCACGTCGAGCACGGCGACCTTCGCGCCCATCGCCGCGAGCGCCCGCGCCGTGCCACGGCCAAGCCCCGATCCCGCACCCGACACGATCGCCGGCGTCGTCTGTCCAATGTCCAAGAATCTCTCCTCCGGTTTCGCTGGCCCGACTCGATTGTCTCTCGCGGTCGGTCCCTGTTCCCGATGAATTAGCACGTCGCTGGACCTGCGAAAGCCCCAGTGAGAGGACTCCGCCTAACGGCGATATCGTGCGACGACCTTCCCTGCCCCGCCGCCCTGTCGTATGGAGCGGGCAACGCAACATCCGGCCCGGAGTTTGGCATGAGCCGCACCGTCTACGTCAATGGCGACTACCTCCCGGAACAAGAGGCAAAGATTTCGGTTTTCGACCGTGGCTTCCTGTTCGCCGACGCGGTCTATGAGGTGACCAGCGTCCTGTCGGGCAAGCTCGTCGACTTCGCCGCCCACATGAAGCGCCTCGAGCGTTCGCTGTCGGAGCTCAAGATGACGACCCCGGCCAGCGACGCGGAACTCCTGGCGATCCACCGGGAGCTGGTGAAGCGCAATGGCATCGACGAAGGCATGGTCTATATGCAGGTGACGCGCGGCGCCGCCGACCGCGACTTCCTGTTTCCGCCGGAAGAGACCAAGCCGTCGCTGGTCCTGTTCACCCAGGCGATGGGGCTGCGCGACAAGCCCGCCGCGCGCACCGGCATCAAGATCGCGTCGGTGCCGGATCTGCGCTGGGCTCGCCGCGACATCAAGACCGTGCAGCTGCTCTATCCCTCGATCGCCAAGACGGAAGCCAAAGCGAAAGGCGCTGACGACGCCTGGTTGGTCGAGGACGGTATGGTCACTGAAGGCACCTCCAACAATGCCTACATCCTCACGGAAGACGGCGCCCTGGTCACGCGCGCGCTGTCACATGCGATTCTGCACGGCATTACCCGCGCCGCCGTGTTGCGAATGGCGGAGGAGGACGGCCTGCGGATCGAGGAGCGCAGCTTCACGCTGGAAGAGGCCAAGCGGGCCAAGGAAGCCTTTATCACCTCCGCCTCCGCCTTCGTGCTGCCGGTGGTGGAGATCGATGGCGTGACGCTCGGCGACGGCGCGCCGGGGCCGGTGGCGCGGCGGCTACGCGAAATCTACCTGGCCGAGGCGGACCGCACGGCGATCTGAGGATAGTCCGAGGACAGGCGATCGAGGGCATCCAAGCTTAATAGCCTCGGCCAAGCTTTTCAATTTTATGCCCTTGCGGAATTTTTCGCTTATTTAGGGTTGTCATTCCGGTCTTTTTGCGAATAATGCTAAATTATATCGAAATTCCCTGGATTTTCAAGTACAGGAGAATATTATGGCCGATCATAAAAAGGAAACCGAGAGAACCTTTCATTATCTGACGTGCGCTGCATTTCAGGCCTTTCAATTTAAGATGTCAGCCAACGCAAAGGAATTTGAGACGGATCTAGCGGTCATAGCCATGAGTTCGCGACGGACGGTCGCGCAGGCGATGCGCGCCGTGGAAAAATCGCCCTTCAAGACCGTTTTTGTGGTCGACCCCGAGAGTGGAAAGGTCGGCTTCGCACTGTCGCAGAACCAGGAATATGTGGCGGAAGCCAAGAAGAAGGGCGGAGGCGGAGGTCGGCCGAAGCTGCCTCCCAGTCCAGCGGAGGAATGCTGCGCGATCTGCATGGCTATGGGTGCTGACGGCTGCCTCGTTCTTGAGAACATGAACTGCTATTGCCTGACAGAGGGCTCGAGTGGCTCAGGGAACATCAATATCAACGAGCCTCTGGACCAACTCTGGCCTTGACTTGGATCATTCGCTAAGGCGCTTCTCGTCATCCCCGGCGCGTTCTGGCCGGCAAGGCTTGATCCTGTCTGGTGCAAGCGGCCTTGCGGCACAGCGAGTCGAATCCATCCGATGGTCAGCGCGGGTGCTCCACTTTCGTTTCTTGCGTTTTAGTTTCGTTTTTCCCATGATCCCTTCCGTCTTGGGAGGGATCCACCATGTTGTCCGATCGCCAAATGCAGATTCTCGAGGGCGCCAAGCGCTCGGGCAGGGTCACCGTCGACGAACTGGCGGGGCACTACGACGTTTCCGTGCAGACCATCCGCAAGGATCTGAACGAGCTTTGCGAGCAGCGGCTATTGTCCCGCGTGCATGGCGGCGCCGTTCTCTCCTCCGGCGTGGAGAATGTCGGCTATGACGCTCGGCGGACGATCGCGGCCGAGGAAAAGGCGGCGATCGGCAAGGCCGTCGCCGATCTCATTCCCGACCGGGCCTCGCTGTTCATCAATATCGGCACCACCACCGAAGCGGTCGCGCACGCCCTCCTTCGCCACGCCGGACTGATGGTGATCACCAACAACATCAACGTTGCCACGGCCATGCGGCCCTATCCGGAGATGGAGGTCGTGATCGCCGGCGGCGTCGTGCGCCGCTCCGACGGCGGTATCGTCGGCGAGGCAGCGGTCGATTTCATCCGCCAGTTCCGGGTCGACTTCGCCGTGATCGGCGTTTCGGCGATCGATGCCGACGGGTCGCTTCTCGACTTCGACTATCGCGAAGTACGCGTCGCCCAAGCGATCATCTCCAACGCCCGTCATGTGATTCTGGCGTCGGATTCGTCGAAGTTCGAGCGCAGCGCGCCGGTGCGCATCGGCCACCTCGACCAGATGAACACCTTCGTCACCGACATCGCCCCCACCTCCATCCACCGTATCTGCCGCGACAACGATGTGCGCTTGATCGAAACCGCCCCGCACGTCGGCGACCGAAACAGGCCTTCCCTTAGTTAATTTTCGTTTGACCTTCGATTTGGTTTCGTAATAACCTTCTCACTGTTCGCAATCGCAACTTGAATGTTGCAACGCGAAGCCTGGGGAGGCTCTTCTGGACTACGACGTGTTCATCATCGGTGGTGGCATCAACGGCTGCGGCATCGCCCGCGACGCCGCGGGGCGCGGCTATCGGGTCGGCTTGGCCGAGATGAACGACCTCGCCTCCGGCACCTCCTCCTGGTCGACCAAGTTGGTCCATGGCGGTTTGCGTTATCTCGAACACTACGAATTCAGCCTTGTGCGCCATGCGCTGATGGAGCGCGAAGTGCTGTGGGGCATCGCACCGCACATCATCCGGCCGCTGCGTTTCATCCTGCCGCACCATTCCGGACTTCGGCCGGCATGGCTGCTGAGGCTCGGACTGTTCCTCTACGACCATCTCGGCGGCCGCAAGAAGCTGAGGGCGACGACGACGGTCGATCTCGACGGCCCTATGGGCGCATCGCTGAAGGACGAATTCCACAAGGGTTTTGAATATTCCGACGCCCGGGTGGACGATGCCCGCCTGGTCGTCCTGAACGCCCGCGACGCCGCGGCGCGCGGTGCCGACATCATGGTCCGCACCAAGGTGATCGAGGCCCGGCGCGCGGGCAAGCTGTGGCAGGTCACCTTGGTCGACCAGGACGATGGCCGGACCTTCACGGTCTCTGCCCGCTTCCTCGTCAATGTGGGCGGCCCCTGGGTCGACGCGATCATCCAGACCGCGATGGGCCGGAACGAGGCCCACAACATCCGCCTTGTCCAGGGCTCCCACATCGTCACCCGCAAGCTCTACGAGCATGATCGCGCCTATATCTTCCAGAACGCCGACGGGCGGATCATCTTCACGATCCCCTATGATGAAGACTTCACTCTTGTCGGCACCACTGACCAGGATTTCGATGGCGATCCGGCCGACGCGGCGATCACCCAGGCGGAGATCCAGTATCTCCTCTCAGCGGCCAGCGAATATTTCAAGCGGCCGGTGGCCCTCGACGACATCGTCTGGTCCTATTCCGGGGTGCGCCCCCTTTTCGACGACGGCGCGTCCAAGGCGCAGGAGGCCACGCGCGACTACGTCCTGAAAGTCGAGGGCGACAAGGACGAACCGGCGGTTCTCAACGGTTTCGGCGGCAAGATCACCACCTATCGGGTGCTCTCCGAGGAGGTTCTGGAGAAGATCGAACGCCGCCTCGGCGCCAGGGGATCGCGCTGGACCGGCGACAAGCCGCTGCCCGGCGGCGACTTTCCGGTCGATGGCTTGGCCGCGTTGGAAGAGGAATTGCAGCGCTCCGTTCCGGAATTCGATGCGCGCACCGTTCGGCGTCTGGCACGCGGCTACGGCACCGACATCCGCAAGTTCGTTCGGCCCGGTGCGCTGGGGCAGGATTTCGGTCACGGGCTCTATGAGGCCGAGGTCGATTGGCTCGTCCGCAACGAGTGGGCGAGGACGGCGGAGGACATTCTCTGGCGTCGAACCAAGCTCGGACTTCGGCTTGACGGGAACCAGCAATCAAGGCTTGCCGAACACATGAAGAATCGAAAAGCTGACTGGCGCAAAGCGGCCGAATAGCAGCCGCCTGGGAGGGCAATTTGCTCGAATTGCAGAACGTCAGCCGCAGCGTCGGCGGCGAAAAACACATTATCGACGTGTCGCTGACCCTCGAGCGTGGCTCGCTCAACGTGCTGCTCGGTCCGACGCTCGCCGGCAAGACCAGCCTCATGCGGCTGATGGCGGGCCTCGACGTCCCCACCTCTGGCCGCATCCTGATGGACGGCAAGGACGTGACCGGCGTTCCCGTGCGCAAACGCAACGTCGCCATGGTCTACCAGCAGTTCATCAACTACCCCTCCTTCACCGTTTACGAGAACATCGCTTCGCCGATGCGGATCGCCGGTCATTCCAAGGCCGAGATCGAGGCGGCGGTGCACAAGGCCGCCGAATTGATGAAGTTGACGCCGTTTCTCGACCGCACGCCGCTCAATCTCTCCGGCGGCCAACAGCAGCGCACGGCGCTGGCCCGCGCTCTGGTCAAGAACGCCGAATTGGTTCTGCTCGACGAGCCGCTCGCCAATCTCGACTACAAGCTGCGCGAGGAATTGCGCGAAGAATTGCCGCGAATTTTCGCCGAAACGGGCGCGATCTTCGTCTACGCGACGACCGAGCCGCATGAGGCGCTGCTCTTGGGCGGGCGCACCGCGACGATGGCGAAAGGCCGCGTCACCCAGTTCGGCGAGACCACCGAGATCTACCGCCAGCCGCACGACCTGCTGACGGCGCGAACCTTCTCCGATCCGCCGCTCAACGTCATGGATTTCGTCAAGACCGGAACACACTTCGCCTCGCCGAACGGCGTCGTCTTCGATGCCGGACCCGCTTTTTCCGATCTTCCGGACGGTGCCTATCGCGGCGGCATCCGGCCGCATCATCTGGCGTTCGAGACCGGCGACGGCGGCTTTGAGGCGCAAGTCGTCCTGACCGAGGTCACCGGTTCGGAAACCTTCGTCCACGCCGATGTCGGCAACGACAGCATCATTGCCCTCGTCCACGGAGTCCGCCGCATCGAACCCGGCGATCCTATTCGCCTGTCCTTCGATCCGGCGAAAATCCTGATCTTCGACGAACACGGCAACGCCACGTCCGCGTCCGCGCGACAAGCGGCTTGAGGAGACGTTCATGGCTCGCATCCGTCTCGATCATATCCGCCACGCCTATTCGCGAGCGCTGGGCGACGCCGGCATCTACGCGCTCCGCGAGGTCGACCACGCCTTCGAGGATGGCGGCGCCTATGCGCTGCTGGGTCCGTCCGGCTGCGGCAAGACCACGCTGCTCAACATCATTTCCGGACTGCTGACGCCCTCCGAGGGGCACGTCTATTTCGACGACCGCGACGTCACCGAACTGACGCCCGAGGCGCGCAATATCGCCCAGGTGTTCCAGTTTCCGGTCATCTACGACACTATGACCGTGCGCCAGAACCTCGCCTTCCCCTTGAAGAACCGAAAGGTGCCGGCCGCCGAGATCAAGACCCGCGTAGAGGACATGATCCGCCGCATCGGTCTGGAAGCAAAGGCCGACCGCAAGGCCCGCGGCCTGACTGCCGACGAAAAACAGAAGATCTCGCTCGGGCGCGGCCTGGTGCGCTCCGACGTCAACGCGATCCTGTTCGACGAGCCGCTGACCGTCATCGATCCGCATATGAAGTGGCAGTTGCGCTCGGAGCTGAAGCAACTGCACCGGGAGTTCCAGATGACCATGGTCTACGTCACCCATGATCAGACCGAGGCGCTGACCTTCGCCGACAAGGTCGTCGTCATGTATGACGGCGAGGTCGTCCAGATTGGCACGCCGGAAGAGCTGTTCGAGCGGCCGAAACACACCTTCGTCGGCTATTTCATCGGCTCGCCCGGCATGAACGTCCTGCCCTGCCGGATGGAGGGCGGCGAGGCCGTCATCTCCGACATACGCATCGCCCTTCCCGGCAACCCGATCGGGTTCCGTTCAGGCCAGAAGACCGAACTCGGAATCAGGCCGGAATTCGTCGAGATCGTCGGCAGAAACGACGGCATCCCCGTCACGGTCGAGAAGGTCGAGGATGTCGGCTCGGAGCGCATCGTGCGCGCGACGCTGGCGGGCACGCGGCTGAGCGCCATCGTGCCGGAAGGCGCGAGCATTCCGGCGGACCCGGCCGTCCGCTTCGCGCCGGACGCGCTCAACCTTTACGCCGATTCCTGGCTGGTCGAGCGGGCATAGGGAGACAGATCATGGAAAAGACCTGGAACAACAAAGCCTGGTTCATGGTCCTGCCGGTGCTGCTGCTTGTCGCCTTCTCGGCGGTGGTCCCGCTGATGACGGTGGTCAATTATTCGGTGCAGGACACCTTCGGCAACAACCAGTTCTTCTGGGCCGGCACATCCTGGTTCCAGGACATCCTGACCTCGGCAAGATTCCACGACGCGCTGATCCGCAATCTGATGTTCTCGGGAATCATCCTGGCGATCGAGATTCCCCTCGGCATTCTGGTGGCGCTGTCGATGCCGAAGAAAGGCTTTTGGGTCTCCGTCTGCCTCGTCTTGATGGCGCTGCCGCTGCTGATCCCCTGGAACGTCGTCGGCACCATCTGGCAGGTCTTCGGCCGCACCGACATCGGGTTGCTCGGCTATTCGGTCGCGGCGCTCGGCATCGACTACAATTACGTCCGCGATCCGTTCGACGCCTGGGTCACCGTCATCGTCATGGATGTCTGGCACTGGACCAGCCTCGTGGTGCTGTTGTGCTACGCCGGCCTCGTCTCGATCCCAGACGCCTATTATCAAGCCGCCAAGATCGACGGCGCGTCGCGCTGGGCCGTCTTCCGCTTCATCCAGCTGCCGAAGATGGGCCGGGTGCTTTTGATCGCCGTACTCTTACGCTTCATGGATAGCTTCATGATTTACACCGAGCCCTTCGTCGTCACCGGCGGGGGTCCGGGCAACTCGACCACCTTCCTGTCGATCGACCTCGTCAAGCTCGCGATCGGCCAGTTCAACCTCGGCGAGGCGGCCGCCATGTCGCTCGTCTACTTCTTGATCATCCTCGCGCTCTCCTGGGTCTTCTACACCGTGATGACCAACGCCGGAGCCGACAAGCCGCTGACGGGAGTTTCGGAATGAGCGATCAAACCACCACCGCCGGCCACGAGACCCACCGCGGCCTGCCGGCAGCGAGCCATTCGGAAACCGCGCTCAGGACGCGTGAGCGGGCACGAACACGCCACTTCCGCTGGAAGGCATTGATCCCGATCGTCTACATCCTGTTCTTGATGCTGCCGATCTACTGGCTCATCAATATGAGCTTCAAGACCAACCAGGAAATCCTGTCGAGCGTCACGCTCTTCCCGGCCAATCCGACGCTCGCCAATTACGCGGTGATCTTCACCGACCCATCCTGGTATTCGGGCTACATCAACTCGATCATCTACGTGGCCATGAACACGGTGATCTCGGTGGCGGTGGCCTTGCCGGCCGCCTACGCCTTTTCGCGCTACCGCTTCCTTGGCGACAAGCACCTGTTCTTCTGGCTGCTGACCAACCGGATGGCGCCGCCGGCGGTGTTCGCCCTGCCCTTCTTCCAGCTCTATTCGGCCTTCGGACTGATCGACACGCATATCGCGGTGGCGCTCGCCCACACACTCTTCAACGTGCCGCTCGCCGTCTGGATTCTGGAAGGCTTCATGTCGGGAATTCCGAAAGAGATCGACGAGACCGCCTATATCGACGGCTATTCGTTCCCGCGCTTCTTCTTCAAGATCTTCACGCCCCTGATCGCCAGCGGCATCGGCGTCGCCGCCTTCTTCTGCTTCATGTTCTCATGGGTGGAGCTGTTGATCGCGCGGACGCTGACGGTGACCGACGCCAAGCCGATCTCGGCAATCATGACCCGCACGGTCTCGGCGTCGGGCATGGATTGGGGCGTTCTGGCCGCAGCCGGCGCGCTGACCATCATTCCCGGCGCGATCGTCATCTGGTTCGTGCGTAACTACATCGCCAAGGGCTTCGCCCTGGGGAGGGTTTGATGGATTTCTCATGGATGGCCTGGACCTGGCCGACCGCGATTTTCTTCCTAGTGATCTTCGCCATGATCGCCGGCATGGGCATCTGGGAATACGCCTCCCCCGGCGGCAGTCCCCGCGTCGGCATCCTGCGCTTCGAGACGACCCGCGGCGACCGCCTGTTCGTCTCGCTGCTCGGCTCGGCCTTTATCTGCCTTGCCTGGCTCTGGGGCGTCGACCTGTCTCTCTGGTACGCGCTGATCGTATGCGCGGTCTTCTTCATTCTCGTCTTTCGCCTCGTCTAGCGAGGCGGATTCCGGCCACTCCGCGTCCCACCGGTCGTCGCGGATCCGCCACACCAAAAGACCGGCACTCGTTTTGGGAGGTATAAGACTATGAAACGCCATCTGATGGGCTCGGCAGCGATGCTGGCCATCGCGCTCGCATCCGCGCCGGCTTTCGCCGACATGGAAGCGGCCAAAAAATTCCTCGATGCCGAAATCAAGGAGGTGTCGACCCTCGACCGCGCCGATCAGGAAGCGGAAATGCAGTGGTTCGTCGACGCAGCCAAGCCGCTGTCGGGCATGGACATCAAGGTCGCCTCGGAAACGCTGACCACGCATGAATACGAATCCAAAGTGCTGGCGCCCGCCTTCGAGGCGATCACCGGCATCAAGGTCACCCACGACCTGATCGGCGAGGGCGACGTCGTCGAAAAGCTGCAGACGCAGATGCAGTCGGGTGAGAATATCTACGACGCCTACATCAACGATTCCGACCTGATCGGGACCCACTGGCGCTACCAGCAGGCCCGCAGCCTGACCGACTGGATGGCCGGCGAAGGCAAGGATGTCACCAATCCGGGCCTCGACCTGGAAGATTTCATCGGCACCTCCTTCACCACCGCGCCAGACGGCAAGCTCTACCAGCTTCCCGACCAGCAATTCGCGAACCTCTACTGGTTCCGCTACGACTGGTTCAACGACGAGAAAAACAAGGCCGACTTCAAGGAGAAGTACGGCTACGATCTCGGCGTTCCGGTCAACTGGTCGGCCTATGAGGACATCGCCGAGTTCTTTACCGGCCGCGACGTCGACGGCAAGAAAGTCTATGGCCACATGGACTATGGAAAGAAGGATCCCTCGCTCGGCTGGCGCTTCACCGACGCCTGGCTGTCGATGGCCGGCAATGGCGACAAGGGCATTCCGAACGGCAAGCCCGTCGACGAATGGGGCATCCGCGTCAATGACAAAGACCAACCGACCGGCTCCTGCGTCGCCCGGGGCGGCGACACCAACGGCCCGGCGTCTGTCTACGCCATCCAGAAATATCTCGACTGGTTGAAGGCCTATGCGCCGCCGGCCGCCCAGGGCATGACATTCTCCGAATCCGGTCCGGTGCCGGCGCAGGGCGAGATCGCCCAGCAGATCTTCTGGTACACCGCTTTTACCGCCGACATGGTGAAGGACGGCCTGTCGGTCGTGAACGAGGACGGCACGCCGAAATGGCGCATGGCCCCCTCGCCACACGGCGTCTACTGGAAGGAGGGCATGAAGCTCGGCTACCAGGACGTCGGTTCCTGGACGCTGATGAAGTCGACCCCGGTCGATCGCGCCAAGGCCGCCTGGCTCTACGCGCAGTTCGTCACCTCGAAGACCGTCGACGTGAAGAAGAGCCATGTGGGCCTGACCTTCACCCGCGAATCGACGATCCGCGACGCCAGCTTCACCGAGCGGGCACCGAAGCTCGGTGGTCTCATCGAGTTCTACCGCTCGCCGGCGCGCGTGCAGTGGTCGCCGACGGGCACCAACGTGCCGGACTACCCGAAGCTGGCGCAACTCTGGTGGCAGGCGATCGGCGATGCAGCCTCCGGCGCCAAGACGGCGCAGGGAGCCATGGATTCGCTCTGCGCCGAGCAGGAGCAGATCCTGGAGCGTCTCGAGCGCGCCGGGATCCAGGGCGACATCGGCCCGAAGCTCAACGAGGAGCAGGATCTGGCCTATTGGGTCGAGGAGGCCAAGAAGAACGGCACGCTCGCCCCTCAGCCCAAGATCGAGAACGAAAAAGAACAGCCGATGACCGTCAACTACGACGAGCTGGTCAAGAGCTGGGCTGACGCCAACGCGGCCAGTGGCGACGCCGCCATGGAAAAGCCGGCCGCCAAATAATCGGCCGGTCCGCAACGACAAGGAAAGCCGGGCTCGCCCCGGCTTTCTGCTATTCGCGTACAACCTTGCGCCTCAGGGAGAAACGCCCATGTCCGGATACGCCCTCGCCATCGACCAGGGCACGACATCGTCACGCGCCATTGTCTTCGACGACGGCTTTCGCATCGTCGGCGTGGGGCAACAGGAGTTTCCGCAGCATTTTCCGCGCTCGGGCTGGGTCGAGCATGATCCCGAAGACATCTGGCGCTCGGTCGTCGCCACGGTCCGCATCGCCCTCGCCGACGCGTCGCTGTCGGCCTCCGACATCGCCGCAATCGGCATCACCAATCAGCGCGAGACCGCGCTGATCTGGGACCGCGACACCGGCAAGCCGATCCACAACGCCATCGTCTGGCAGGATCGCCGCACCGCCGACATCTGCCGCAAGCTCGTCGATGATGGCGCCGAGCCGGAGATCACGGCAAAGACCGGTCTGATCGTTGACCCCTATTTCTCCGGCACCAAGATCGCCTGGATGCTCGACCATGTGGAGGGCGCACGCGCCAAGGCTGAGGCCGGCAAGCTTGCCTTCGGCACGGTCGACACCTTCCTGCTCTGGCGGCTCACTGGCGGCAAGGTCCACGCGACCGACACCACCAATGCCTGCCGCACCATGCTGTTCGACATCGAGGCGAACGCCTGGGACGACGACCTCCTCAGGCTGCTGAACGTCCCCCGCGCGCTCTTGCCGGAGGTGAAGGACTGCGACGCCGAATTCGGCGTGACCGAGACGTCGTTGTTCGGCGCTGCGATCCCGGTCTGCGGGATCGCCGGCGACCAGCACGCGGCGACGCTCGGCCAGGCCTGTTTCGCGCCGGGGATGCTGAAATCCACTTACGGCACCGGCTGCTTCGCGGTGCTCAACACCGGCGATACCCGCGTGCCATCCTCCAACCGGCTTTTGACCACGATCGCCTATCGCCTGTCCGGCAAGACCGCATTCGCCCTCGAAGGCTCGATCTTCATCGCCGGGGCTGCCGTGCAATGGCTCCGCGACGGGCTCGGCGTCGTCGAGCGCGCCGATCGCACCGGCCCGATGGCGGCCGAGGCCGACGACGCCCAGGACGTCTACATGGTGCCGGCCTTCACCGGGCTCGGCGCGCCCTGGTGGGACGCGGAGGCGCGCGGCGCGATCTACGGCCTGACCCGCAACACCGGTCCGAACGAGATCGCCCGCGCGGCGCTCGAGGCCGTCTGCTTCCAGACCGCCGACCTTCTCTCGGCCATGAAGAAAGACTGGACCGGCGCGAGCGACACGATCCTGCGCGTCGACGGCGGCATGGTCGCATCGGACTGGACGATGCAGCGCCTCGCCGACCTTCTCGATGCGCCGGTCGACCGTCCGGTCGTGCTGGAAACGACAGCGCTCGGCGCTGCCTGGGTGGCTGGACAGAAGGCAGGCGTTTGGCCGGACATGGCCGGCTTTTCCGAGCGCTGGCGGTTGGAGCGCCGCTTCGAGCCGCAAATGGACGCGGCCACGCGCGGGCGCAAGCTCGCCGGCTGGGCCGACGCGGTGCGCCGGACATTGACGTGACCGCGCATCGCGGCGGAAACGCAACGCATCTTCCGCAGCTCCAATTGACCTTTACCGCCCGATCGGGTCAGAGAAAGCAGCGTTCGCCGCCACACGGCGCGCTCTCGCCGGCCCTCCACCCCGCAGCAAAGGCATCCTCCGATGGCTACCAAAGACGTTGTCTATATCGCCCTCTTCGCCGCTCTGATGGCCGTGCTCGCGGTGTTTCCGCCGCTGACGATCCCGGCCCTGGGCGTGCCGATCACCGCGCAATCGATGGGCGTGATGCTGGCCGGCGGTATCCTCGGGGCCAAGCGCGGCGCACTGTCGATGGTCCTCTTCCTTGTTCTGGTGGCGATCGGCCTGCCGCTCCTGTCGGGCGGACGTGGCGGCATCGGCGTCTTCGCCGGCCCGACCGCCGGCTTCCTGTTCGGCTGGATCGTCGCCGCCTATGTCATCGGCTGGCTGACCGAGCGTTTCTGGACCAGCCTCGGCTTTGTCGGCGCCTTCCTGATCTCGGTCTTCGGCGGCATCGTCGTTCTCTACGCGATCGGCATCCCGGTGGTTGCCGCCATCGCCGACATTCCGCTCTGGACGGCCCTCACCGGCTCGGCTGCCTTCATCCCGGGTGATTTGATCAAGGCCGGCATCGCCGCGGCGGTGATCACGACCGTCAAGCGGTCCTACCCGCTGATCCCCTCGCGAGTGCGCGCGGGCCGGGCCTGACGGCAGACCCGCGGTCGATGATCGAGCTCGCCGGAGTTTCGCTCGAGCGCGCCGGGCGCCGGATCCTCGCCGATCTGGACCTGCGGCTCGCGGAACGGCGGATCGCGATCATCGGCGCCAACGGCTCCGGCAAGAGCACCTTCGCCCGGCTGCTCAACGGGCTGATCTTGCCGACCACCGGGCAGGTCGCCGTCTGCGGACTCGACACCCGGACGAAGGGCCGCGAAGTGCGCCGCCAGGTGGGCTTCGTCTTTCAGAACCCGGACAATCAGATCGTCTACCCGACCGTCGGCGAGGATCTCGCTTTCGGGCTCAAGGGCCGCGGCGTCGCGGCCGCCGACATCCCCGGCAGGGTCGAGCAAACCCTCGACCGCTTCGGCCTGAACGGTTTTGGTGATCGGCTCGTCCACGAGCTCAGCGGCGGCGAACGCCAGATGGTAGCGCTGGCCGGCGTCATGATTCTGGAACCGGCCTGGCTCGTCCTCGACGAGCCGACCACACTCCTCGACCGGCGCAACACGCGTCGTGTCATGGACGCCGTGGCGGCGCTGGATCAGCATGTGATCCTCGTCACCCATGATCTCGATCTCCTCGCCGGTTTCGACCGGGTGCTGGTCTTCGACGATGGCCGGCTGGTCACCGACGCCGCGCCGAAGGAAGCGATCGCAGCCTATCTGAGGATCGTCGGGTGATCGCGGGTCTCTACCGGCCGGGTTCGAGTCCCGTCCACCGCGTCCGCGCGTCGGTAAAGCTCATCGCCCTCCTCGTCCTCGGGACCGTCCTCTTCGCCATCGACGACGTGTGGCTCGCGGCGACCGCGCTCGTCATAGTCCTTGCCGGCTATGCGCTGGCACGCATTCCGGCCCAGGCCGCCTTCGCCCAGATCCGCCCGGTTCTCTGGGTCCTCGCCATTCTGTTCGCGGCGCAGCTCTGGCTGATCGACCTCTCCGCGGCGCTGATTCTCGTCCTGCGCTTCGCCGCCCTGATCTTCGCCGCATCCCTCGTCACGCTGACCACACGCACCGCCGACCTCGTCGCGGTGATCGAACGGGCGCTCAGTCCCCTCACCCGCTTCGGCCTCGACGTCGGCAAGGTGAGCCTGGCGATCTCGCTGGCGATCCGCTTCATCCCGGCGGTCGGGGCGATCGTCGAGGAAGTCCGCGAGGCCCAGCGAGCGCGTGGACAGGACCGCTCGATCGTCGCGCTCGCGGTTCCGGTGATCGTAAGACTGCTGAAGATGGCCGACGAGATCGCCGAGGCGATCGACGCGCGTTCCTGACACGCCGCGTCTGTCGCGATGGGGACATTTTCCCGATCCTTGGCGTCGACGCGTCGCGCCGGCAGCACGTGCTATGCTCTCGGATCAGGGCATTGTTAGAAACATGATTGGGAGGATCGCCATCATGGCTTGGCTTCGCTCGGCGCTGGGCGCCGCCGTGTTGCTCGCGCTTTTCGCGACCGGCGCGATGGCGCAGGAAAAAATTCGCGTCGGCGTGCTCAAATACGGCACCGTCAACTGGGCGCTCGACGCCATGACCCGCAACGGGCTTGACGAAGAGAACGGTGTCGATGTGGAAATCGTCCCCTTCGCCGGCGAGGATGCTTCCAACGTCGCGCTGCAGGCGGGCGACGTCGATATCATCGTCTCCGACTGGCTGTGGGTCTCGCGCCAGCGGGCGACCGGCGCCGACTTCACCTTCGCGCCCTATTCGACGTCGGTCGGCTCGATGATGGTCGCCGGCGACAGCGACATGAAGGCTCTCGGCGATCTGAAGGGCAAGACGATCGGCGTCGCCGGTGGGCCACTCGACAAGAACTGGCTGCTGATCCAAGCCTTGGCGAAAAAGAACTACGGAACCGACCTCGCCGGTGAAAACGACGTGGTTTTCGGCGCACCGCCGCTGCTGACCGAAAAGGCAAGGTCCGGCGAGCTCGATGCCGTGCTGAATTTCTGGCACTACGCCGCGCGCCTCGAGGCGGAGGGATTTCGCACTCTGATTTCGGGGGCCGACGCCGCCATGGAAATGGGAGCCTCGGGTCCGGTCGCGGCACTCGGCTGGGTATTCCGCGACAGCTTCGCCGAGAAGCATCCGAAGGCGATCAGGGGCTTCCTCGCCGCCGACAAGGCAACGAAAGGATTGCTCGAATCGTCCGACGCGGAGTGGGACATCGTTGCCCCCCTGACCAAGGCCAAGGACGAGAAGACGCTGCAAACCCTGCGCAATCGCTACCGCGAGGGCATCCCCTCCCGCAGTGCAGCGGAGGAAGAAGCCGATGCGAGGACGCTCTACCGGCTGCTCGCCGAGATTGGCGGAGAAAAGCTTGTCGGGCCATCCAGGGAACTGGTCGAAGGCACCTACTGGCCCGGCCTCGCCGATGGCGGCTGATAGTCCCACCATAGCAGGTGGGCGCCGCTGCGTCGCTCGCGCTGGCCCGGCCTTGATGACGCTTTTGTCGCTGGCAGGCCTGCTCGCCCTTTGGTGGGTCGTGGCGACCTTCGCCGACAGCCGCGCCCTGCCGGCGCCGCCCGCCGTGCTCGACGCCTTCTGGCGCGACACCAGGACCGGCGAGCTGTTTTTTCATCTGGCGATGACGCTGTTTCGCGTCGCCGTATCCTTCGTGCTCGCCATGGCGATTGGCGCGGCGATCGGCATCGCGCTCGGCCTCAATCGCGACGCCAACCGGTTCTTCGATCCCTGGGTGATCCTCTTCCTCAACCTCCCGGCGCTTGTCGTCATCGTCCTCGCCTATATCTGGTTCGGCCTCAACGAGGCCGCCGCGATCGGTGCCATCGCCGTCAACAAGATCCCCAATGTCGTCGTGACGATGCGCGAGGGCGCCCGCGCCCTCGACCGGAACCTGAGCGAGATGGCGTCCGTCTACCGCTTCGGCCGGGCAAAGACGATGCGCCACGTGGTGATCCCGCAGTTGCAGCCCTATTTCGCCGCCGCGTCCCGTTCCGGCATCGCGCTGATCTGGAAGATCGCGCTGGTGGTCGAACTCCTCGGCCGCTCGAACGGCGTCGGCTTCCAGATCTATCTCTATTTCCAACTGTTCGACGTAGCCGCCATTCTCGCCTACACGCTGGCCTTCGTCGCCATCATGCTCCTGATCGAGTTCCTGCTTGTCCAACCGCTCGAAGCCTATTCCACCCGCTGGCGCATCCGGCCCGCTTGACGTCCTCGTCCGCGACAAGATCTTCCACGCGGTCGACGGCGCAGAAGTGCGGGCGATCGCGGAGATCGCCTTCCAGGCGCCGCCCGGCAGCTTCACCACGCTGATCGGCCCGTCGGGTTGCGGCAAGACGACGACGCTCCGGATCATCCTTGGCCTCGACACCGACTTTTCCGGGCACGTCCGGTTGCCCGACGAGACGGGGCGGGTCGCCGCCGTCTTCCAGGAGCCGCGCCTCCTGCCCTGGCGGACGGTCGAAGACAACGTCCGGCTAGCGCTGCCCGAGGCGAAGGCCAACGTCGACCTTAGCGATCTCTTCGCCATTCTCGGCCTGGATGAGATGCGATCGCGCTATCCGGGCGAGTTGTCGCTGGGCCTCGCGCGCCGGGTCGCGCTCGCTCGTGCCTTCGCCATCGAGCCGGCGCTGCTGCTGCTCGACGAGCCCTTCGTCTCGCTCGACGAAATGACCGCGAACCGCCTGCGGGAGCTCTTGATGACGGTCTGGTCGGCCCGGCCGACGACAGCGCTGATGGTCACCCACAATCTGAGGGAAGCGCTGCAACTGTCCGATCGCATCGTCTTTCTGACGGCGCGGCCGTCGACCGTGCGCGGCGTCTACGAGATCGACACGCCCCGGGCCGAGCGGGATGCGGTGTGGGCGGAACACACGCTGCAGGCGGTGGATGAGGCATTTCCGGGAGTTCTGTGAAGATGGCCGACGGGCCGAACTTCACGATGATCCGCTGCGAAAATCATCAGGTAGGCTTGCCCCTTCCCGCTTGACCTCCTCCCGCCGCCATCCGACTCTCGCGACCATGAGCATGATTCGATCCGTCTGCGTCTATTGCGGCTCCTCGGCGGGCCGCGATCCCCTTTATATCGATAGCGGGCGAAAGCTCGGCACGGCGATCGGCAAGGCCGGCATCCGACTCGTCTATGGCGGCGGCACCCGCGGCATCATGGGCGCCGTTTCCGAGGGCGTCATCTCGGCGGGAGGCGAGGTCACCGGCATCATCCCGCGCTTCCTGATCGATATGGAGGCAACCGAACGGGAACTGAAGCGGCTGGACGAGCTGATCGTCACCGAGGACATGCACGAGCGAAAGCATCTGATGTTTCAGCGCTCGGACGCCTTCGTCGCTCTGCCCGGCGGGATCGGCACGCTGGAGGAACTGGTCGAGATCCTCACCTGGAGCCAATTGGGCCGGCACGAAAAACCGATTGTCATCGCCAATATCGGCGGCTTCTGGGATCCCCTGTCGCGGCTGTTCGACCACATGAGCGAGGAAGGTTTCCTGCACCGCGCCCATCAGGTTCGGCCGATTATCATCGACGACGTCGCCGACATCGTGCCGCATCTTGTCGCCGCGACATCAGTGAATGGCGACGACGGGCGGCTGGAGATCATCGAGCGGCTTTGATCTTCCGCCCCCCTGTCGCGCGGTTGCGAATGCGGGGTTTCGTCCTAGATGCGAGAAAACGCGGCCATGCCGCTCTCCCCTTCGCATGACAAGGACCCACCCGCCCATGGCCGAGAAGCGCTCGACCCCGAAACTTGAAATTCGCACGGCCGAAAAGAGCGACGTCGCCGCGATTATCGCCCTCTCCGCCAAGGTCTTCAAGGACGAGCCGGCCTATACGCGCGGCATGATTTTGGGACAGCTTTCGGCCTTCCCGGAGGGGCAGTTCGTCGTCGCCTACGAGGGCGAGATCGTCGGCTATGCCGCGACCATGATCCTGTCCGAGGAGAAGGCGCTGGGTCAGCACACATGGGCGGAGGTAACCGGCGGCGGCTACGCGGCGATGCATGATCGCCGGGGGGAATGGCTCTACGGAACCGAGGTCTGTGTCGATCCGGATCGGCGGCGCCTCAGGATCGGCAAACGCCTCTACGACGCGCGGCGTCGGCTTTGCCAGGATCTCCATCTCAAGGGCATCGCCTTCGGCGGCCGGATGCCGGGCTATCAGCGCAACGCCAGGAAATATGCGTCGCCCGAGGTCTATCTGGAGGCCGTCAAGGCAAGCGAGGTGAAGGATCCGGTCGCCTCGTTCCATCTGAAATCCGGCTTCGAGCCGGAAACCCTTTTGAAGAATTACTATCCGAGCGACCGCGCCTCCGGCGGCTACGGCGTGCTGATGGTCTGGCGCAACCCCTATTTCGACCCTTTGCGTCAGGAGCAGCCGGTCAATCGCGGCAATCCGGATGTGGTGCGCGTCGTCACCGTCCAGATGAAGGCGCGTCGGATCGCCAAGCCGCAGGACTTTTACGACGCGGTCGATTATTTCGTCGAGGTCGCGTCGGAATATGGCGGCGATTTCGTCGTCTTTCCCGAGCTGTTCACGCTGATGTTACTGTCCTGCGAGGCCGAGGAATTGAAGCCCGAGGCGGCGATCCAGCGGCTGACCGAGCACACGCCGGATTTCGTCGCGCGGCTGACCGACATGGCGATCCGCCGCAACATCAACATCATTGGCGGCAGCCACGCCACCAAGACCGACGACGGCGACATCCAGAACGTCGGCTACGTCTTCCTGCGCGACGGCTCGGTCCATGCCCGCGAGAAGATCCACCCGACGCCGAACGAGCGGCAATACTGGCAGATCAAGGGCGGCGATCCGATCGACACGATCGAGACCGATTGCGGCTCGATCGGCGTGATGATCTGCTATGATTCGGAATTCCCGGAAGTCGCCCGGCGGCTCACCGACCAGGGCGCGCGCATCCTGTTCGTGCCGTTCAACACCGATACCCGCCACGGCTATCTGCGCGTGCGCTATTGCTGCCAGGCGCGGGCGATCGAGAACCAATGCTACGTCGTCACTTCGGGCATGACCGGCAATCTCGGCAATGTCGACAATCTCGACATCGAATACGCCCAGTCCGGCATCTTCACCCCTTGCGACTTCCCCTTCGCCCGCGACGGTATCGCCGCCGAAGCCTCGGAGAATGTCGAGATGGTGACCGTCGCCGACCTCAACCTGGCGACGCTCGGTTGGGCCCGCTACGAAGGCTCGGTGCGCAATCTGCGCGACCGCCGGCTCGATCTCTACCGCACGACATGGTCCGACGGCGGCTGAGCGATTTCCTGAGCGCGCGCAAGGAATGGCGCCCGCTCAGAGGCCCTGCGGCCGCAGGGCTCGCCGCGCCGCCCGGGCCTTCTGGAACAACGCCCAAGTGTAAAGCGCCAGCGCTGCCCAGATGAAACCGAAGGCGACCAGCTGCCAGATATCGAAGGACTCGCCGAACAGGAAGATCGCTCCCAGGAAAAGCAGCGTCGGCACCATGTATTGCAAGACGCCGATCGTCGAATAGTGCAACAGCCGCGCGCCGGTCGCGAACAGGATCAGCGGGATCGCGGTCAGCGGACCCGTTCCGATGAGCAGCGCCGTCTCCACTCCGTCGGCGAGGAAACGGCTCTCGCCCGCCATCGCCACGAGCACGGCCGCCGAGGGCAGCGCCAGGATCATCACCTCCAGGAAGAAGCCTTCGCTGGCTCCCACGGGGACCATCTTGCGCAGCAATCCGTATATGCCGAACGAAAAGGCCAGCGTCAGAGATATCCAGGGAAGACCGCCGGCCCGTACCGTCAGGATGACGACGGCGATGGTGGCGAGCCCGATCGCGAAGGACTGCGGCCGGTTCGGCCGCTCGCCGAGGACGACGGCGCCGAGCAGGATGTTGACCAGCGGGTTGATATAATAGCCGAGTGCGGCATCGAGCGCGTGTCCCGACACGATGGCGTAGACGTAGGTTCCCCAGTTGAGCGAGATCAGCGTCGCGGCCAGTGCCGCCAGCGCCACGGTCCGCACATTGGCGAAATGCCGCCAGACCGTGCCGAGCACCCCCTGCCACCAAAGGATCAGCAGGGCGACGGGGATCGCCCATAAAATTCGATGCGCCACGATCTCGAAGGGCGAGACATGGTCGAGCAGCTTCATGTAGATCGGGAGGATCAGTCCCCAGATGGCAAAGGCCCCAAGGGCGTAGGCGAAGCCCTTGTTTAATCCGGCGTCGGCCGCTGGCATGAGACTGCTCAATGAAAGAGTTGGATGACGGCGGTCTATCAGATGGCGCGTGGGGCGACACCCGCTTTTCGATGATGGCACCGATCCGTTTTGGTGATGCGCCATCGCCGGATCGCTACCACCTTGACGGCGGACCGGCACCCGATTGGCCGCGAAAGACTATGGTGAGGTCGCCTCGTCGTCGCCGGGACGGTCGGGATGCTGATACGAGACGATGTCGCGCAGAAACGAGGTTGCGTCCACGTCCTGTTCGGTCGCCCTTGACGGCAGGCTCGCGAGACGATCGGCATAGGGCAACAGCGCCTCGACGCCGTATTGGATGACAGGCGGTATCGCCGCCGGATCGTCGAAAGCGCCGATGGCAAGGGCCACACCATCCGGCGCCTCGTAGGTGAGCGGCGTCCCGCAATCCTCGCAGAAGCCACGCCGGACGTGGTTGGACGACTGGAAGCGCTTCGGCTCGCGCCTGGTCCAGACGAGACTATGGTCGCGCACCGAAACCAGAGGCGCATAGAAACTACCGAATGCCTTCTGGCACATGCGGCAATGGCAGATCGACGCCTTGGCCGGATCGATCTCGGTGCGAAAGCGTACGGCACCGCACTGGCAGCCGCCGGTGTGAATGGTCATGGGATTGCCCTCCTCTGCATGCCCGCTTTGCCGAATATTGGTGATCTTAAGCTGAACCGCGCACTCTCGCTAACGGCGCAAGTCCCTACCGCGCGAAGCGGTCGGTGGCCTCCAGCAGTTCGTGCAAGATGCCTGGCTCGGCGAAGGCGTGGCCGGCGCCCTCCACCATCCGGTAGTCCGCTTTCGGCCAGGCCTGGGTGAGCTGCCAGCTGGTGACCGCCGGCGTCACCACGTCGTAGCGGCCCTGGACGATGACGCCGGGAATGTCCGCCAAGCGGTGTGCGTCGCGAATCAGCTGGCCCTCCTTGAGCCAGAGGTCGTGGTAGAAATAGTGATTTTCGATCCGGGCGAAGGCGATCGTGGCGTCGGACACCGCCCCGCCGTTGCCATTTTCGCCGGCCTGGGTCTGTCGCAGCATGACCGTCGCCGACTCCCAGTTCGTCCACGCGCGTGCCGCCGCGGCGCAGACGGCGCGATCGGGATGGGTGAGCCGCTTGCGATAGGCCGCGACGATGTCGTCCTGCTCGGCCGCCGGGATTTGCCCGACGAGATCCTCCCATCGATCGGGGAAAAGCCGGTTGGCACCGCGCTCGTAGAACCATTCGAGTTCGGAGCGCCGGCCGGTGAAGACGCCGCGCAGGATCATGCCGCTCACCCGCTTCGGGTGCGTCTCGGCATAGGCCAGCGCCAGCGTCGCGCCCCAGGAGCCGCCGAACAGCAGCCAGCGTTCCACGCCGAGCAAGGCGCGCAGGCGCTCCAGATCGGCGACGAGGTGCCAGGTGGTATTGGCGTCCAGACGACCGAGGGGCGTCGAGCGGCCACAGCCACGCTGGTCGAACAATATGATGCGATAGCGCGCCGGATCGAACAGCCGACGGTGCTGCGACGAGGCGCCGCTGCCGGGTCCACCATGCAGGAAGACGACGGGTCTGCCATCGGGATTGCCGCACAGCTCATAATAGAGCTGGTGCCCGTCGCCGACGTCGAGGCGACCGGTCTGATAGGGCTCGAGGCCGGGAAAGGGTTTGCGAAGCGGACCTGTCATTAGAAGTGATTACTAGCGCTGTCTGATGAAATGGACAGGGACGCTCGACCGCATCCGATCAAAACCGACACCGAGCCCGCTTGCATCCCTGCAGTTAATGTACATATTTTATAGACAGAATTGAGGGGGCTTGGCCATGACCGAAAAAACCGTAACCGCGACGCGGTTCAAGTCCGACTGCCTCAAGCTCATCGATGCGATGAATCGCGATCACGAACCCGTCGTCGTGACGCGCCACGGAAAGCCGGTGGCGAAGATGGTGCCCGTGGAAACGGATGAGGGGCGTCAGTCCTTGTTCGGCGCGATGAAGGACACGATCCTCGATTATGACGACATCATCTCGCCGGCCAGCGATCCTGAAGATTGGGACGCATTGCGGTGATCCTGATCGATACGCATGTCCTGATCTGGCTTCTAGGCGACGACCCGAAGTTGGGTGACGCGACCCGAGATATCATCGGGCGGGAAGCCGGACGGGGCGCGGTCGCAATCTCGGCGATCACGCCATGGGAGATCGCCTTGCTGACCCAAAAAGGCCGACTAAGTCTCGCAACCGACGTCGGCCTCTGGATTGACGCCGCATTGTCCCGCCCCAGCATTCGTCTGCTGCCGCTGGAGCCTTCCATCGCCGTCGCGAGCGTCTCACTGCCGGGCTCGTTTCATCCCGATCCGGCGGATCGGTTCATCGTCGCCACGGCGCGGCATCACGGAATTCGGATAGCGACGGTCGATCGCGCCATCCTGTCCTATGGCGCGGAAGGCCACGTCCGTGTGATCGACGCAGCTAAATGAGAGACGTGAATGCCCCAAGTGGGTGGGTCAGCGTCTACCGCTTCACTTCCCAGGTGGTCACCCGCTCGCCGGTCTCCGGGTCCTTGCCGTCCTTGAGCTGGATGCCCTTGGCCAAAAGCTCGTCGCGAATCCTGTCAGCTTCGGGCCAATTCTTCTCGCGGATGAGTTCGAGGCGTCCAGTAATGGCGGCCCATACAGTCTCCCTCGCTTCTTTCTCTAGGAGGACGTCAGCATCTGCCGCGAACTGCGTCAAAAAGTCTGTTTCCTCGAAGCCTAACAGCCTCAGCGCGAGCCGAAAGGACCTTCGACTCTCTTCTTGCCCACCCGTAGCTGCTCGGGCCAAGCTGTGAAGTTCGTTGATGAACCGGGGCGTGTTTAGATCATCCAAAAGCGGGTTCACATCCGCGAGGACAGCTGAGTAACCAATAGTCTCAGCTCCAAACGCGACATCGGCCCATCGGCTCAGAATAGCCGCAGCCTCCTCCAGCCGCTTCACAGAAAAGTCGATCGGCTCGCGATAGTGGGTCATCAGCATGGCCAGCCGCAGTACCTCGCCCGGCCATTTCCGCCCGCCAAATTTTTCGGTGTGCAGGAGGTCGTGAATGGTGACGAAGTTCCCCTCCGACTTACTCATCTTGCGGCCCTCGACCTGCAGATAGCCGTTGTGCATCCACACCTGCGCCATCTGGTCGGTACCGTGGGCGCAGCGCGACTGGGCGATCTCGTTCTCGTGGTGCGGAAAGATCAGGTCGAGGCCGCCGCCGTGGATGTCGAAAGTCTTGCCGAGATAGGCTTCGCTCATCGCCGAGCATTCGATGTGCCAGCCGGGCCGGCCTCTTCCCCACGGACTATCCCAGCCGGGCTCATTCTCGGTCGAGAGCTTCCACAGGACGAAGTCGCCGGGATTCTTCTTGTGGCTGCCGGCGGCGATCCGCGCCCCGGCCTGCTGGTCCTCCAGCCGCCGGTTCGACAATTTGCCGTAATCGGGCATCGAGGTGACGTCGAACAGCACCTCGCCGCCCGCCTCATAGGCGTTGCCCTTGTCGATCAGCGTCTGGATCATCGACACCATGTCGTGGCCGTCGGCGTGTCCGGTGACGAAGTCGGTGGCGCGCGGCTCGTGCGTCGGGGGAAGGCAGCCGAGCGCCTTGACGTCGTCATGGAACTGATCGGCGGTCGCCTGCGTCACCTTGGCGATCGCCGCGTTCAGCGGCAGGTCCGGATAGTCCCGCGCCGCCCGTGCGTTGATCTTGTCGTCGACGTCGGTGATGTTGCGGACATAGGTGACAATATCTTCGCCGTAGAGGTGACGCAGCAGCCGGTAGAGGACGTCGAACACGATGACCGGCCGGGCGTTGCCGATATGGGCGTAGTCGTAGACGGTCGGGCCGCAAACATACATACGCACGCGCCGGTCTGCCTCGGCCTTTGCCGAATCCTGCCAATCCAGCGGCCGAAACTCCTCCTTCGTCCGCGTCATCGTGTTCCAGAGCCTCAGCCCGCGAAACCCGTCATCCATGCGTCGTCCTCGTCGCGCTCGTAATTGCAGCGCTCTCGCTAGCGCCAATCGAGGCGGCTGACAAACGCGCTTCGCCTCGCCTCCGCCGAACAACTTGTCTGACTGCGACAAATGTCCCGTGATCGCCCGTGAGGTTCCGCGCAACAATCGTCCGATTTTCCAGTGGAATCAGGAAAATTCATGCCGCTTTGGAACCGCAGCCTTGTGGCGGGATTATCACTTCATATTGTCAAGAAGGACAAAGGCTTAGGGCGTTAAGTTCGTCTTAGCCATTGCCCTTGAAAATGGCACGATCGGGGTGCCCTGTAGCTGTCCAAACAAGCCACGGATCGAGGCCATGAAAACCGAGACAATTCAATTTCGCTCCAAGAGCGACCGCGAGCGTGACGTAGATCTTGAGCGCAACTACCACGAGATCGGCATCCCCGCGATTGCGGCGGCGAGCCAGGGCTGCTGCAAGCAGAAGCAGGCGAAGGCTGACACTTCGAACGCTAAAAAAGACGCCGGCTGACGAGTTACCCGCCTCCAACTAGCAGGCCGGTTGCCAGCATCGCCATCACAGCGGCGATCGAAAGGTCCAAAATCCGCCATGCGGCGGGTTTTCGAAAGAGCGGTGCCAGCAATCGCGCGCCGTAGCCAAGCGCCACGAACCACACGAGCGAGGCGGCCATCGCGCCGCCGGCATAGGCGGCTTTCTCCGCCCCCGTTGCGTATCGCGCCGAAAGGCTTCCCAGCAGAACCACCGTATCCAGATAGACATGCGGGTTGAGGAATGTCAGCCCGAGCACCGTCGCGAGCGCCGCGCGCAGGCTCATGAGCCGGCCGCCCCGCACGGCCATGGCGTTGCGGTCGAAGGCACGGCGCAGGGCGAGGAACGCATAGACGTACAGGAACGCAGCGCCGGCGAAGGTGACGAACCGGACCACACCGGGCGCGCCGGTGATCAGGCTGCCGAGTCCGGCGACGCCGGCGACGATCAACACAGCATCCGACAGACTGCAGACCAGCACGACGGCGAGGACGTGATTGCGCACGAGCCCGCGTTCGAGCACGAACGCGTTCTGCGCGCCGATCGCCACGATCAGCCCGAGTCCGAGGGCAAAGCCGCCAAAGGACGCCGGCAGAAGGTCCGTCATGGCTGTCCGTATCGCTCGGTTTGCGTTTGGAAGAAGTCGGTCAAAGCAGTTTCCGCTGAACCTCGAGCGCCGCGTCTCCCCCGGTTTTCAGCGGTTCCGCCTCGGCGATCGGGCGCTGGATGTCCGGATCGGTATTCGCCACTGCGTTGACGCGGTCCGACACGCGCACCGGGTCGAAGAAATCGTCGTTGGCGGCATACAGAATATCGGCGACCGCCGCAGGGTCGTTGTCCCGACAGTTCAGCCAGCGTGTGTGGTCAGCCGGCGCCACGACGACCGGCATCCGCTCGTGGATCTGCGCGATCCGCCGGTTGGCGGCCGTCGTCAGGATCGCGGCGGTGTCGACTTCGCTGCCGTCGGCGCCAAGCCAGGTTTCCATCAATCCCGCAAAGCAGAAGGGCCTGCCATCGCCGGGCCGCAGAAAATAGGCCTCGGATTTCGCCCTCCCGCGCCGCCGCCATTCGTAGAAGCCGCTGGCGGGGATCAGGCAGCGGCGGTATCGCATCGCCGCGCGAAAGGAATTCTTCTCGGCGGCCGTCTCGGCCCGGGCGTTGAACAGCAGCGGAAAACTCCGCCAATCCTTGACCCAGGCGGGAATGAACCCCCAACGGGCGAGAAGCGCCGTGCGATGAAGAAAATTCGCCCCCGGCCGCTCCTCCTGGCCGCCGATTGCGATCAGAATGGGCTGGGTGGGCGCGATGTTATAGCGCGGGGGAAACGGCTCGATCTCCGCCAGCGCAAGCATTTCGGCTATCGTCTCGGGGGTTGCCGTCAGGGTAAAGCGTCCGCACATGGCGCTGTTGAGCCGGAGCGACGACATGAAGTCAAGAAGTGCGCGGGCAACGGAAGGGGATCGGAATGAGACACCATGGATAACCCCCCTGCCCGCCCGCTTGTCGGCGTCTCCGTCTGCCTGATGAGTCGCGATCGCGTTCTCCTGGTGGAACGGGGGCAGCCACCTTTCGCCGGTCGCCTGAGCCTGCCCGGCGGCAAGGTGATGTGGGGCGAGCGCCTCGACGCCGCGGCCCGGCGCGAGCTGGCCGAGGAAACCGGCGTGATCGCCGGACCGCTGACCTTTTTGCGACTGCACGAGGCGATCGACGACGCATTTCACGCCGTGATCGCTGTTTTCTGTGGACGGGTTCCCGAGGACGCGGCGATGCAAGCGGCGGACGACGCCGCTGCGCTGTATCTGATGAGCTTGGCGGAGGTCGCAGCAGCGGACGCCGACGGCCGAACGACGCCTGGCCTTTGGCAGGCCGTGAGCGCCGCTGCGGAGCAACTGGTCAAGGACTGAGTGGGAGGCCAGCGAGCGGGTTTCGGCAGACTTTCGCCGTCGGCGGCGCCTCTGGTTGTTGCCAGAATGGCGCAGGCTGCGGGATAAGGCCCGGCATTGTGAGGCAACCCTTGCAAATCCGTTAACGAGAGCTGAAAGATTTCCGATGCGTCTGCGTGTTTCTTTCTCGGCCATCGCCATCGCGGCGGTCCTTCTGGGTTCCGTCGGCGGCACTGACCTACACGCACAGACAACCGAGACGCCGGCGCAAGAAGAGGGTGTCGTGGACGCGGGGGAAACTCCGGCGACGGTGGCGCCGATCGACGCGCCCTACACGAAGTCGTTGAACCGCCTCGCTTCGATTCTCGGGTCGATGCATTTTCTGCGGACGCTTTGCAACGATCCTCAGGCCGCCGTGTGGCGGGAGAAAATGCGGGAACTGATCGAGGCGCAAGCGCCCAACGACGCTGACAGAAGGCATCTGGTGGCGAGTTTCAACGGCGGCTACCGCTCGTTCGAATCGACCTACCGCAGTTGCACACCGGCCGCTCGCGTCGCGGTCAATCGCTATCAGGGCGAGGGGGCGACGCTCGCACGCGAGATTGGCGCTAGGTACGGAAATTAACCTCGGATTAACGGTCCTCGAAAACGGCTTCGATTTTTGCAATGAGATCGTGTTAGGACGTTAACGGGACGTGAAGCCGAAAGGCTGGAATTGAGGGGATCGCAATGATCGATTTGCAGGGTGCCGAGCTGGACGAGATGATCCAGGCCGAAAAGAAGCAAGTCGCTTTCGAATATCACAACGAAGCCTGGGCCGACGGCATCTCGGACGGGATCGAGGCCGAGATCCTGGCGGAGACCGCGATCACGACCGCGCTGACCGAGCTTGTCAGGCTGCATGGCGAGGACGACGTCCTGGGAATGGTCGAGGCGCTACGCCAGCGAATCGAGTTTGGCGAGTTCCGGCCGAACCGGACCATCCAATAGACGCGCAGGGTCGTCCCGACCGTTTTGTCGTGCCGGCGTCCCGGCACTCGTTCGAAGGCAGTGAAAGTTTTGCCAAGCCGATGCGCCGCGTGAACCTTGTCATCAGCGTCGCCGCATTTGGCGTGGCCCTGCTCGCAGCGGCCAATGCTCAGGCCTTCTCCCAGATCGAACCGACTGAGGGACAATCGGATTCCAAGGAAGGAATCCTCGTCGTTCCGTTGCCGCCGCTGCCCTCCGCGGCCACTGACGTGAACGCTCCCACGCCGCCTGTCGACGGCGACAGCCCAAGCGATACCGATCCCGAGCGCACTGACGACGGCGAATCGCCATTGCCGCCCGCCGAGGAACCCGAGAGCGGCGGCGATCTGAAATCGAAGCCTTCGTCCGCCGACGCGAAGACGGTGCTCGCGGTTCCGCTCGCCACCGAGATCGCCTATGGCGACGACGGGCTGCCCGCGCCGGTGCGCGACCTTCGCGCCAAACTCATCGCGATCGCCAGGGCCGGCGAGATCGAGAAATTGCGCCCCTATATCGAGGCCGGCGAAGACGGGACGGTTCTGTCTTTCGGCGATGTCGGCGGCGATCCGATTGAATTTCTAAAACAGACGTCCGGCGATGGCGAAGGCCTGGAAATTCTGGCGATTCTTCAAGAGATTCTCCAGGCTGGCCACGTCCGCGTCGAACCGGGCGCCGACAACGAGATCTATGTCTGGCCGTATTTTACCCAGGTTGCCATCGACAGCCTGTCGAAGTCGCAATTGGTCGAACTGTTCGAGCTCGTTACTGCCGGCGACTACGAGGCGATGAAGGAGTTCGGCGCTTATAATTTCTACCGCGTCGGCATTTCGCCGGACGGGCGACTCAGCTTCTTCGTCGCCGGCGACTGAACGCAGTGGAGGCGGCGGTTCCCGCCCCGCCCCAGGCGCGCCGCGCCTATCGTCGCACCGGCAGAGCTTCCAGGAATTCCACCGGCTCGCCGGTAGCGCTCTCGACCAAATCGCCATCCCACATGACCCGGCGGCCACGGACCATCGTGCCGACGGGCCAGCCGGTGACCTGCTTGCCGTCATAGGGCGTCCATTGCGCGCGCGAGCCGATCCAGCCGTCGCTGATCGTCGTCTGGCGCTTCAGATCGGCGATGGTGAAATCGGCGTCGTAGCCGAGCGCGATCCGGCCCTTGTCCGCTATGCCGAAGATGCGCTGCGGCCCGGCCGAGGTCAGATCGACGAAGCGGACGAGAGACACCCGGCCGTTGGCGACGTGATCGAGCATGATCGGCACCAGTGTCTGAACCCCGGTCATGCCGGAGGGAGACTGCGGGTAAGGTTTGGCCTTTTCCTCCAGCGTATGCGGCGCGTGGTCCGAGCCGAGGACGTCGATGACGCCGTCGGCGACGCCCCGCCAGATTCCATCCCGGTGCCGCGCCTCGCGCACCGGCGGGTTCATCTGCAGCTTGGTGCCGAGGCGGGCATAATCGTCCGCCGTCATCGTCAGATGATGCGGCGTCGCCTCGCAGGTGGCGTTGCGCTTGTGGCCGGCGAGAAACGCGATCTCCTCTGCGGTCGAAATATGCAGGACATGGATGCGGGCGCCCTCTTCCTCGGCGATTCGCACCAGCCGCTCGGTGCATTGCAGCGCCGCGATTTCGTCGCGCCAGACCGGGTGCGACGCCGGATCGTTCTCGATTCGCAGCGCCGCCCGCTCGCGCAGGCGGAACTCGTCCTCCGAGTGGAAGGCGGCGCGCCGGCGCGTGCGTTTCAGGATCTCGCGGACGCCGTCGTCGTCCTCGACCAGCAGCGAGCCGGTCGACGAGCCCATGAACACCTTGATGCCCGCGGCGCCCGGCAGCCGCTCCAGTTCGGCAACCTCCGCCGCGTTCTCGCGCGTTCCCCCGACCCAGAAGGCGAAATCGCAATGCATCCGATGGCCGCCGCGATGCAGCTTGTCGGCGAGCGCCGCCTCGCTCGTGGTCAGCGGATTGGTGTTCGGCATTTCGAAGACGCAAGTCACGCCTCCGAGGACGGCGGCGCGCGATCCGGTTTCGAGGTCTTCCTTGTGCTCGGCGCCGGGTTCGCGAAAATGCACCTGGCTGTCGATGACACCCGGCAGAACGTGCAGGCCGGTGCAATCGATCACCGTCCCGGCCAATCCGGGATCAATCGTCCCGATCGCGGCGATCCGTCCGTCGATGATCCCGATATCGCGGACGCCGGCGCCGTCCTGATTGACGACCGTGCCGCCCTTTAGAACCGTCTCGTAGGTCGTGGCGATCGTGCCCATCGATGCTATCCCGTGCTTGTCCCTCTGCCGTGTCCGGCTTACGTAACTGAGCTGGATCACACAAGCGAGCCGCCCATGCCCTACGCCCAATTGCCGGAGCGGACCGTTCTCGCCGTCACCGGGGACGATGCCGATCAGTTTCTTCAGACGCTGGTCACCGCCGACCTCGACCAGCTCGGCGCGGCGGAGATGCGGCCCTCGGCGCTTTTGACACCGCAGGGCAAAATCCTGTTCGAATTTTTGATCGGACGAATCGACGGCGGCTACCGACTCGATTGCGCCCTGGCCGCGGCGGCGGGTCTGACCAAGCGCCTCGGACTTTATCGCCTGCGCAGCAAGGTCGCGATCGAGCCAGAAGCGACGGCGGTGTTCGCGCTGTGGGGCGAGGCTAACGCCGCCCTCGCCGGCTCCTTCGTCGACCGGCGGTTCCCGGACGGAGACGTCGCCCGTCGCTATGGCAACGCGCCCGCCGGGATCGATGCGGCGGACCCGGCTGACTATTACGCGCTGCGGGTCGCCGCAGGCATCGCCGAGGCCGAAACCGACTATCCGGGCGCCGATGCCTTTCCCCACGACGTGCTGCTCGATCAGAACGGCGGCGTCTCCTTCAAGAAGGGCTGCTTCGTCGGCCAGGAGGTGGTCTCGCGGATGCAGCATCGCGGCACCGCGCGGCGGCGCCTGATGCTCTTGTCCGGCGAACGGCATCTGACCCCCGGCGCTAATATCGAGGCCGGCGGCAAGACTGTGGGAACGGTGCTGGCGACGACCGGCGCGGACGGATTCGGCTTCGTCCGGATCGACCGGCTGGCGGACATGTTGGCGAAGGGCGAAAAGCTGTCTTCCGACGGAGTCCCGCTGACGGCGACGATCCCGCCCTGGGCGGGCTTTTCCCTGCCGGAGCCCAACCAGGCCGCGTCCGGGACCGGGACCGAAGCATGAGCCGAATCGGACCCAAGCCGAAGCGCGTCTGGCAACGGATGCTGTCGGGCCGCCGGCTCGATCTGCTCGACCCGTCGCCGCTCGACGTCGAGATCGAGGACATTGCCCACGGCCTCGCCCGCGTCGCCCGCTGGAACGGCCAGACGCGCGGCGATCACGCCTTCTCCGTCGCGCAGCATTCGTTGATCGTCGAAGCGATCGTGGCGCGAGGAGAAAGCGACCCGCGCTGGCGGTTGGCGGCCCTTCTCCATGATGGTCCAGAATATGTCATCGGCGACATGATCTCGCCGTTCAAGAGCGTCATGGGCGGCGACTACAAGCTGGTCGAAAAGCGGCTCCAGGCGGCGGTGCATCTGCGCTTCGGTCTGCCGGCGAGGCTTCCCGCCCCGGTCGAGAAGGCGATTAAGGCCGCCGACCGGATCTCGGCCTATTTCGAGGCGACACTGCTCGCCGGCTTCGAAGCCCATGAAGCGGCGGCGTTCTTCGGCAAGCCCGGACCGTCGCGGTTCGAGCCTGATGACTTCGCGCCCGTGCCGACGGCGGCGACAGAGGCGGCCTTCCTTCAGCGATTCGCCGAACTCGATGCCGAAGTCGCGGCGACGACGTCGATTGTTGGCAAAGCGGTCAGGCGGGGGTGACAGCGCGACGGCACCGGACATAATGTCAGCGCATGTCCTATCTCGTGGTCTCTTCCCTTGCCGAACTTCCCGCCACCGTCGCCCAGCACGGTGCGCGCGATCTCGTGACGCTGATCAATGCCGATACGGCGGTGCCTCGGCCGACGGGCATTGTCGCCGAGCGTCATCTGTTTCTCGGCTTCAACGACATCGCCGAGCCGATCGAGGGCATGATCGCGCCGTCGGTCGACCACATCGACGAACTGCTCGTGTTTGGACGGCGTTGGGACCGCGAAAAGCCGCTGGCGATCCATTGCTGGGCCGGAATCAGCCGCTCCACCGCCGCCGCCTTCATCCTGGCGCTGGCGATCAATCCGGATCTTGAGGAAGCCGCGCTGGCGCAGGAGTTGCGGCGGCGCGCCCCGTCCGCGACACCCAATCGGCGGCTCGTCGCGCTGGCCGACGAAAAGCTCGGACGCGGCGGTCGGATGGTCGCGGCGATCCATGCGATCGGCCGCGGCGAAGACGCCTTCTCCGGCACGCCCTTCGTTCTGCCGTTGGCGCTTTAGCGGCGAATCCCCAGCGTTATCGCCGAAGGTCGCCGAGGAAGAAGGCCTGCCTCAGCCCCGCGGCCGATAGACATGCTCCGGCCCGGGAAAGTTCCGCGACCTGACCTCCTCGGCATAGTTCGATACCGCCTGGCCCACAGCTTCGCCGAGGGCCGCGTAGCGCTTGACGAAGCGCGGCGCTTTCTCGGTGAGGCCCAGCATGTCCTCGAGCACGAGGATCTGTCCGTCGCAGGCCGCCGCCGCCCCGATACCGATGGTCGGCGCAGTAATGTCCCGCGTGATCGCCTCGGCCAAGGGCTCGACGATACCCTCCAGCACGACGGAGAAGGCCCCCGCCTCGCTGACCGCCCGCGCGTCGGCGAGAATCCGTTCCCGCCCGACTTCGTCATGCCCCTGCGTGCGAAAGCCGCCGAGGGCGTTCACCGACTGGGGTGTCAGCCCGACATGGGCCATAACCGGAATCCCGCGCTCGGCCAGAAATTCGATCGTTTCGGCCATGCGGATGCCACCTTCGAGCTTGACCGCCCCGCAGCCGGTATCCGCCATCAATCGCGCGGCCGCACGGAATGCGTCCGACGGGCTCGCTTCGTAGCTGCCGAACGGCATGTCGACGACGACGAGCGCCTTGGACGTGCCAGCCATCACCGCCCGCCCATGGGCGATCATCAGTTCCAGCGACGCACCGAGCGTCGACCCCATGCCGTGCTCGACCATCGCCAGGCTGTCGCCGACGAGGATGCAATCCACATGCGGATCGACGAGCCGCGCCATGATCGTGTTGTAGGCGGTGACGGCGACGATGGGCGTCGCGCCCTTGCGAGAACGAAGTTCCGGTGCCGTCAGGCGCGTCGTGCGAATCGGCGAACTCATGCGCATTCTCCCGTTTGGGCGGATCGGCTCTTCCGCGCGGCCACGCGCTGATCGATCAACAGCACCTCGCCGAACCGCGCAGTGACCAACAATACCACCGGCCGATCGCCGATCCGATCGACGGCGTCGAGCGTCGCCGCGTCGCGAAGATCGAGAGACTGGAGATCGGCGCGGGGCTCGGCTTCGATGATCACCCGAACGGCTGAGAGAACCGTCGCCGGATCGCGCTCACCGCCAGCGACCACTTTCTCGCCCTCGTCGAGAGCGCTCGCCAGTACCGTCGCAACCGCGCGATCTTCCGAAGACAGGCGGACATTGCGCGACGACAGGGCGAGGCCGTCGGTTTCACGTACCGTCGGCACGGCGACGATCTCGATCGGCATTTCCAGATCGGCGACCATCCGCCGGATGATCGTCAGCTGCTGGTAGTCTTTCTCGCCGAAATAGGCGCGGTCCGGCTGGACGATGTTGAACAGCTTGGTGACGACGGTCGCCACGCCACGGAAATGGCCGGGGCGCAATTCGCCGATCAGGATGTCGCCGAGCGGCTTCAGATCCACGAAGGCCTGCATCGGCCGACCGTACATCTCGTCGACGGGCGGCGCGAAGACATAGTCGACCGGGAAATCCGCGAGTCGCGCCAAATCGCTCTCGATATCGCGGGGATAGGCGTCAAGATCCTCGTTCGGACCGAACTGCGTCGGGTTGACGAAGATGGTGACAACGACCCGGTCGTTCTCGGCCGCGGCCCGTTCGACCAGCTTCAGATGCCCGGCGTGCAAATAGCCCATGGTCGGCACGACGCCGATCGTCTCGCCGGCGAGGCGATGAGCCTTCAGCGCGGCACGTAGCGGCGCGATCCGTTCGAACAACTGCAAGCGCCCCTCCTCGGCTGTCGCGGACCTTTTAGCGACACTGGGAGGCGGGGGGAAGGCTCGAAGCCTCCCGGCCCACGGAGACGGAAGACGAGTCCGTATTCTTCCCGGTGATCACACCGATCACCCAAACGCGTTTCCCTCAGGCTCGATCCGGATGCTAACGCTCTAAGTGCCGAACCCGGAGACCGAAGCATGAGCGCGACCACATCGACCGCCAATGGTGCGACGACGCCATGGATCGCGATCGCCGCTGGTTGCGCCATCGCGCTGTTGACCTTCGGCCCCCGCTCGGCAATCGGCTTCTTCCAGATTCCGATGCTCGCCGAGCATGGCTGGAGCCGCGAGGATTTCGCCATCGCGATCGCCATCCAGAACCTGTTCTGGGGCGCCGGGCAACCGATCTTCGGCGCCATCGCTGACCGATTCGGCACCGGCAGGGTGCTGATTCTATCAGGGTTTCTCTACGCCGCCGGGCTCGGCGTCACCGCCATCGCCCCGACGCCGTTCTGGCTGACCATCGGTTCCGGCGTCCTTGTCGGGCTTGGCGTCGCCGCCGGCTCATTCGGCATCGTGCTGGCGGCCTTCGCGCGGCGGGTGTCGCCCGAGCAGCGCTCCTTCGTCTTCGGCCTCGGCACGGCCGCGGGCTCGGCCGGCATGTTCCTGTTCGCGCCACTCAGCCAGGCACTGATCGACAGCTATGGCTGGTCCGATTCTCTGCTCATCCTGTCGGCCATGATGCTGCTGGTGCCGCTGTTCGCTTATGCCTTGCGCGGCAACAGCCGCACCTCCGGCAACCTCCAGGCGGAGGTGGAGCAGACCATGGGCGCGGCGCTGCGCGAGGCTTTCGCGACCAAGAGCTATCTGCTTTTGACCACCGGCTTCTTCGTCTGCGGCTTTCAGGTCGCCTTCATCACCGCGCATTTTCCGGCCTATATCGCCGACCTCGGCATGGCGCCGGTCTGGGCGGTGACGGCGCTCTCCCTGATCGGCTTCTTCAACATCATCGGCTCGATCGGCTCGGGCCTGATCGGCCAGCGCTATTCCAAGCCGCATTTCCTCGCGCTGATCTATATCGGCCGCTCGATCGCGGTGACCATCTTCCTGCTGACGCCGCAGACGCCGGCGACGGTCGTCGTCTTCTCCACGGTGATGGGGCTGTTGTGGTTGTCGACGGTGCCGCCGACCAATGCGCTCGTGGCGATCATGTTCGGCACCCGCTATCTGGGACTGCTCGGCGGGCTGGTCTTCTTGTCGCACCAGATCGGCTCGTTTCTCGGCGTCTGGCTCGGCGGCTATCTCTACGTCGCGATGGGCTCCTACGATCCGGTCTGGTGGCTCGGCGTCATCCTCGGCCTGATCGCGGCGGTCGTCCACTGGCCGATCCGTGAGGCGCCGGTGGAGCGCGAATTGCTGCCGGCATAAGACGGCGTTCGATCAGGCGTTTGTTCGGGCGCGGATTTTCTCGATGGCGGCCAGGAACCCTGCTCGGGAGAGCGGCTCGGCAAGGCCGCGCGGCTCGAACACATGCCGCGAGAGGAAATAGCCGGTCATGCGAAACCCGTCGACGAGGCTTTGCGGGTCGCACGCCGTGTCGCTTTCAATGAGGAACCCGGGGAGCGGCAAGAGTTTGTCGCGCCAGGGCTTGCCGGCGTCCCGGCTAACCGCCCGGCCAGTCTTCGGCGAGACATAGACGAGATCGTCCCGCCGCCCGGTCGCCGCGCAGCGCTCCAGGTCAAGGCCGAAGCCGAGTTCTTCCAGCAGCGCGATCTCGAACCGCAGCATCAATTCCGCCGCCTTGTCCGGCTCGTCCAAATGATCGACGATCACCGCCAGCCCGTCATAGAGGCGGGCGTGCGGGTCGCGTTCGGCGAGCAGGCGCAGATGCGCCGCGACAAGCTGGACGCCGTTGAGGCCGATGCCGTTTTCCATCAGCCGCGCCGCGCGCAGTTCCAGCGGTTCGATGAGGAAGATGCCCATATGCTCGTCGAGACGAGCGCGCCAATGGATGGCGACGGAATTGCCGGGTTGGAGCATCGGCTGCTGCTTGCGCGAGCGCCCGCCGCGCACGAGACCGAGATGGCGGCCACGCTCACGGGTCATCACCTCGGCGATGACGCTGGTCTCGCCATGCCGGCGCACGCCCAACACAATCGCGTCCTCACGCCACTCCATGGGAAACCGCGTCCCCTTCCCGCTTTGACCGGCGTCGACGCGCCGGATCGGACAGCATCCGAAATCCGGTGGCGATCCGATGTTCGGCGATCGCGCTGACTATTTCTCGAAAGTCAGCCCCATCTCGCGATAGCGCTCCGGATCGTCCCCCCAGTTCTCGCGGACCTTGACGAAAAGGAACAGGTGAACCGTCTGGTCGGCGGCCTCCATGATCTCCTTGCGCGCCGCCTGGCCGATCGCCTTGATGGTCTCGCCATTGTGACCGATGACGATGCGCTTCTGGCTGTCGCGCTCGACATAGATCGTCTGCTCGATACGCACCGACCCGTCCTTGCGCGCTTCCCACAATTCGGTCTCGACATGGGACGAATAGGGCAGTTCCTGATGCAGTCGCAGGAAGAGCTTTTCGCGGGTGATCTCGGCGGCAAGCTGGCGTAGCGGCAGATCGGTGATCTGGTCTTCGGGATAATACCACGGGCCTTCCGGCAGCGCGCGGGCCAGATAGGTCATCAGATCGTCGCAACCCGAGCCGTTGAGCGCCGAGATCATGAAGATCTCGGCGAAATCGCCGCGCTCCGAAATCTCCTTGGTCAACCCGAGCAGGCGGTCGCGCTTCATGCGATCGACCTTGTTGAGCAAGAGCACCTTCGGCTGATCGACGGTTTTCAGCCGCTCCAGGATCGTCTCCACGTCCTCGCTGATGCCCCGATCGGCATCGATGATAGCGAGCACGATGTCGGCGTCCCTGGCACCGGACCAGGCGGTCCGCACCATCGCCCGGTCGAGCCGCCGTTTCGGCGCGAACACGCCCGGCGTGTCGACGAAGACGATCTGGGTGCGGTCGCGGATGGCGATGCCACGCACCAGCGCCCGTGTCGTCTGCACCTTGTGGGTGACGATCGAAACCTTGGTGCCGACGAGCTGATTGACCAGCGTCGACTTGCCGGCATTGGGCGCGCCGAGCAGCGCCACGAAGCCCGAGCGGGTCGGCGCAAGAGCGCCCTCGGCCGGGACCGCGGTATCTTGGGTCTGATCGTCTTGGTCGGTCAATTGTCGTCCTTCCAGACAGATTCGCGGATAAGGACCGCGGTGGCGGCCTCCTGTTCGGCAATTCGCTTCGAGCGCCCCTGCCCGTCCGCCGGCTCGATACCGGGGACGGTGACGCGGACGGTGAACACCGGATCGTGGTCGGGGCCGGACCGGTCTACGATCGCATAGTGCGGCGTCTCCGGCCCACGGGTATGCGCCCATTCCTGCAGCGCCGTCTTCGGATCGCGCCGGGCGCTCCCGGCATCCTCGAGACGCCCCGCCCAATGGGCGATGATGAAGCCGCGCGCCGTCTCCAGCCCTTCGCCGAG
Source organism: Aurantimonas sp. E1-2-R+4 (assembly GCF_036549515.1). NCBI lineage: Bacteria > Pseudomonadati > Pseudomonadota > Alphaproteobacteria > Hyphomicrobiales > Aurantimonadaceae > Aurantimonas > Aurantimonas sp. E1-2-R+4. The sequence goes on from NZ_JAZHLK010000004.1 coordinate 96,361, forward strand.
ATAGATCGCAGCGATCAGCGATTCGACGAGGTCGGCGCGGATGCTCCGCGTCCGCTCACCCTTCAGCTTCTTCAGATCGCCGCCATGTCGGACGAATTCGTAGAGTCCGAGTTCATCGGCGATTTCGGCGCAGGTCTCGGCGCTGACCAGGGAATTCAGCCGCAACGACAGCTCGCCTTCGTCGGCGCTCGGAAACATTTCGAACAGCTTTTCGGCGATCACAAGGCCGAGCACCCGATCGCCGAGAAATTCCAGCCGCTCGTAGCTGCGGTCGTTGCCACCGGAGGGCCGCAGGCTCGAATGGGTGAGCGCGCGCTCGAACCGCGCCCGCTCGCGAAATCGAATGCCGAGCCGGCGTTCGAGCTCGTCGAGCGACTTGTCGGCTTTCAGCTTAGCCATGTCAGAATGCGGCTCGGACGCAAATCCGTCGGCCATTTCCAGATTTCGAGCGGCGACACGTCATCCTGGACGGAGAAGAAGATCACCTGCGCCTTGCCGACCAAATTCTCGAAGGGAACGTAGCCGACGTCGAACCGGCTATCCAGCGAGTTGTCGCGGTTGTCGCCCATCATGAAATAATGCCCGTCCGGCACCACGAATTCGCGGGTGTTGTCGCCGGCCGAGCTCGGGCTGAGATCGAGCGTCAGATAGGAGGCGCCGTTGGGCAGCGTCTCGCGATATTGCGGCACGGTGGTTCCGTCGTCGGCGACGAACTCGCCCACCACTTCGCGCGGTACCGGTTTGCCGTTGATGGAGAGCACGCCGTCTCGGACCTGGATGCGATCGCCCGGCAGACCGATCAACCGCTTGATATAATCGGTGTCCTCCTCGCGTGGCTTGCGGAAGACGACGACATCGCCCCGATCCGGCGCGGAGCCGAGCAACCGGCCCTCGAACAGCGGCGGCGAGAACGGGATCGAATATTTCGAGAAGCCGTAGCTCCATTTGGAGACGAAGAGGTAGTCGCCCACCAAAAGCGTCGGCATCATCGAGCCGGAGGGAATCGAGAATGGCTGGAACAGGAACGTGCGGATGATCAGCGCCAAAAGCAGCGCCTGCACGATGACCTTGACGGTTTCGCCGAAGCCGCCGCCTTGTTCCGCCCGTTCGGCCTCGTCGACCATGCCCTGCCCTTCATTGCCGTTTCGCGCCGCAAAACGTCGCTCGGCGCCTTCTATCGGCTCGCTTTCACCGGAGCAATGCACCGAATTGTTAAACTTCGTCGGAGGTGCGCAGGCTTCCCCCCGCCGTGACCGAGCGTTGAGCCTTCTCGGCACCCCGAAGTGGTCTGGCCGGCGGCCGCCCTTCCAGAATGCGCCGCGTGCGGTGTTTTTGAAAGCTGCGCGCCGCGGCGAACACCAGCCCGTATGCCAGCAACCCGGCAGCGGTGCCGAGGGGAATCCCGCCGACGAGCATCGGCTTGACGATGGGCGTCCAGATCGAGGCGAAATCCATATGCGTCAAGGCGCGGCCAATCCCCGAGGGCGCCGTTCCATCGATCGTCCGCGAGGTCAGGAAGAACTGCCCGATTTCATAGGTCGCGCCCCAGATGAACGGAAAGCTCAGCGGGTTGCCGACCGCCGTTCCGAGCGCCGCCGACGCCATGTTGCCGGCGACCACATAGGCGAGCGCGAAGGCGAGCAGGAAGTGGAAGCCGATGAAGGGTGTGAAGGATGAAAAGACCCCCGCGGCGAAGCCGGCGGCAATGGCGTGCGGCGTCGCATTGAGCCGCAGAACACGCTTCTGCAGGTAACGGAACGAGCGCGAGAACGAGCGGCGCGGCCAAAGCAGCGTACGAAGCTTCGATCCAAACTTTTCCGGATGGCGTCGCCCGAACAGCATGCCCGTCGCATTCCTCATCTCGCCGGCGCACCGGCCATGGTCCACAACCTATATAGGACCTGATGCCGACATTCCGTAAACGGCTTGACGAGCACCGGCCATGGTCGCGGTTCAGAGCGTCCGGCTACCGGGCTTGACTGGCGGAATTGCGGCGAGTTCGGGCGGCAGCGCATCGGCCGGATAGGCCGGGACCGCATGTTCGGCCAGTGCGACCAGCGGCACGCCGACATCGGCTTTACCGGCGGAACGATCGATGATGCAGGCCGTCGCCGCGACCTCTATTCCCAGATCCTCCAGGCACGCGATGGTCTCGCGAATCGACAGCCCGGTTGTGACGATGTCCTCCACCACCACGACGCGGGAGCCGCGCGGCACCTCGAACCGGCGGAGCTTGAAGACCCCGCCTTCCCGCTCGACCCATACTGCCGGCACGCCGAGATGCCGTGACGTCTCATAGGCCGGAATCAGCCCGCCGATCGCCGGCCCGACGACGTAGTCGATCTGTCCCGCAACATCCGCCCGAATCCGCTCGGCCAGGGCACGGCATAGACGCTCGGTCAAAGGCGGATGCATGAACACCCTGGCCTTCTGCAGAAATACTGGACTGCGCAGGCCGGACGTCAGGATGAAATGGCCTTCGAGATAGGCTCCGGCCTCGCGAAAGATCGCAAGCACGTCGTCGCTGGTCATGTCGCCGCTGCTCCGTATTCGGCCAATTCCCGCTGCCGCCTATCAGGAGAACATCATACAGACAAATGGAGGGATAATTTGGTGGGTAATGTAGGGCTCGAACCTACGAGGAGTCCGCAACACCTTTTACCAATTTTTTTCCGATGCGGCCGGTGGTTTTGATCAAGATCAAAGCCGCCTGCGCGCACTTCTTGCATGATTGATCTCAAATTGGCGCTCGGACTGCGTGCTCGACCATAGGAAAAGGCCGGATCGTTTTTTAAGCGCTGTTTCTTAGCGACTGAAGCGGGAAACGACCCTGTCCTCCCGGCGCAGCAAATCAGGAAAGGCTTTGGAAGATGTTCGCAGCGGATCGCCGAAGTCTCGCACCCAATGTGAAACCGGTTCAGCCCAATGATGCTCAGGTGCCGGTAATGCCGGTCGTTACCGCTGCGCTGGCAGATCATCGTGGCGAGTTTCTGCGCTATCTCCTGCGCCGCCTCGGGGACAGGGATACGGCGGAGGACGTGCTTCAGAACTTCTGCTTGCGGGTAGTTTCCAGCAACGTCGATCTCAGAAAGAGTGAAAGCGTGATCGCTTGGCTTTATACGGTGCTGCGGTCTGCCCTCACGGATCACTACCGACGGGAGGCCGCGCGGCGGCGGCGGGAAGGCAGCTATGTGCGGGAGCAGATCGCGCTGGGCAAAAATCCTGACGAAATCGATCTCGAAGATAGCCCTTGCGAATGTTTCCGCGAACTCCTTCCCGCATTGCGGCCGGACTATGCGGAGATTCTGCGACGGGTCGATTTGTCGAGCGAGCCCCGCGGAAAGACCGTGGCGAATCTCGGCATTTCACCTGGAAATGCCAGGGTCCGGCTGCATCGAGCACGCCAAGCTTTGCGCGAAGCAATGCACGAATGCTGCGGCAGCTGTTGCGAACATGGTTTCAACAGTTGCACATGCGGCGACCGCCACCACTCGACTGGTGCGACAGAGATGAGCCAAGTCGCCTTTTCCTGACCGATTGGATCGCCTGCTTCGGCTATAATACCGCGTCGAATGCCTCATCGCGGAGCTGTGTCCGCCGATCGGTGCTTTGGGCCCGGTCGTTGAGGTATCTGCACGTGGGGAAGCCCGGCGTCCGACGATCGCGACTGTATGTCATTTGGGCAAGAGAGGCCTCGGCGCCGACATGACTGCTGGTCTGTCGAAAGTGCTGTAACGCCGCGCATGGTGTTCCGTCTGTTGTGAACCAAGGCTAGCAAGAGACATCACGCGCCGACGCATTCGCCGTCGTTTCCTGCGTTTGCCGCAAGGGTCATTGGCATAGAAAAGAAGGTCGACACGATGGGCTATGCGCAAAGTCCGCGACGTGAAGACGCCGCCTGGCGGGTCGAGGATTTTGACGCCGCGATCTTCGATCTCGACGGTGTGGTCACGCGGACAGCCCGCGTCCACGCTGCCGCCTGGAAGCGCCTGTTCGACGAGTATCTGAAGCGGCGGGCTGGAGCGACAGGAGCGCCGTTCCGCCCATTTCTCGATGACGATTACCGGCGCTATGTCGACGGCAAGCCGCGCTATGACGGGGTGGAGAGCTTTCTGCAATCGCGTGGCATCGCGCTTCCCCCTGGCGCGGCCACAGATCCGCCCGATCGTGAAACCATCTCCGGACTCGGCAACCGCAAGAATCAGTATTTTCATAAGAGTTTGGAGAAAGACGGCGTCGAAGTCTTCGAGAGCAGCGTGGCGCTAATCCGCGAACTGCGCGCACGCGGCGTCAAGACGGCGCTCGTCTCGTCCAGCCGCAACGCTCGTGCCGTCCTCGCCGCCGCCGGACTCACGGATCTCTTCGACGTTTGTGTGGACGGCACCGACGCACAGAGGCTCGACCTGAAGGGAAAGCCGCGGCCCGACATCTTTCTCGCCGCCGCCACGGCGCTCGGCGTTCCGCCGAAACGAGCCGCGGTTTTCGAGGATGCGATCAGCGGCGTTCAGGCCGGCCGCGCCGGCGACTTCGGCCTCGTCGTCGGCGTCGACCGCGCCGGTCAGGCGGCCGCACTTCGTGAGGCTGGCGCCGACGTGGTTGTGGCCGACCTCGCCGCCTTCAGTCTGTTGCCCCCCACGCCACCCGCAAGACCCGCATCGATGGAGCGGCGCGATGGCCGATAGCCGCTGGACGCTCGTGTACGAGGGCTTCGAGCCGGCGCAGGAAGGTGTCCGCGAGGCGCTCTGTACGCTCGGTAACGGCTATTTCGCGACACGCGGCGCGGCGGAAGAGAGCGCAGCCGACGACGTCCACTATCCGGGCACCTATCTTGCCGGCGGCTATAACCGCTTGTCCACCGACATCGCCGGCCGCATGGTCGAGAACGAGGACCTCGTCAATCTGCCGAACTGGCTGCCACTGCGCTTTCGCCCCGAGGACGGCGACTGGGTCAACCTGCGACGCGTCGAAATCCTCGCCTATCGGCAAGAGCTCGATCTCGGCGGCGGCGTACTCGAACGCAAGGTGCGTATCCGCGACGACCATGGCCGCGAAACGTCCCTCCTCAGCCGCAGGCTGGTCCACATGGGACGACCGCATCTGGCGGCGATCGCGATCACGCTACTCCCGGAGAACTGGTCGGGCCAGCTTGTCGTGCGGACCGCCCTGGACGGGCGCGTCATCAATGGCGGCGTCGAGCGCTACGGCCCACTCGCCAGCAAGCACCTCGTGCCGCTTGAGACGCAAGTGCTGGGAGATGACGGCATGCTGCTCATCGCCGAGACGAGCCAGTCGCGCCTGCGGATCGCGGAAGCGGCGCGCACACGGGTTTTCGAGGGCGACGATGCGCTCACCGTCGCGTGCGAGCGTCACGAGGAAGAGGGCTATGTCGGACAGGAACTGAGATTCGCGGTCGCGGAAGGAATATACGTCACGATCGAGAAGACGGTGGCGGTCTTCACCTCGCGGGACCGGGCGATCTCCGAGCCGCGCCAGGCCGCGATCGAGGCGCTTGAACAAGCCGAGCGCTTCGACATGCTTCTGGACTCTCACAGGCGTGCATGGCGCGCTTTATGGAACCGCTGCGACATCGTTATCGATCAGGGCTCGCGCACGCAGATGATCCTGCGGCTGCATGTCTTCCACCTTCTACAGACGGTCTCCCCCAACACCGTCGATCTCGATGCCGGTGTGCCGGCGCGCGGCTTGCACGGCGAAGCCTATCGGGGGCATATTTTCTGGGACGAGCTGTTCATCCTGCCCTACCTGAACTTTCACCTGCCGGAAATCAGCCGGGCGCTCTTGCTCTACCGCTATCGGCGGCTGCCCGAAGCACGTCGGCTGGCGCGCGGGGCAGGTTACCACGGCGCGATGTATCCCTGGCAGAGCGGCTCGAGCGGGCGCGAGGAAACCCAGACACTGCATCTCAACCCGCGTTCCGGGCGCTGGACACCCGACAATACCCATCTGCAGCGCCATGTCAGCGCCGCCGTGGCCTGCAATGTCTGGCGCTACTGGCAGACGACCGGGGATCTTGCGTTCCTGTCCTGGTACGGCGCCGAGATGCTGATCGAAATCGCCCGCTTCTGGGCGAGTATCGCGACCTACGACGAAGCCTCCGGCCGCTACCAGATTGGCGGCGTGATGGGACCGGACGAGTTCCACGACTGCTATCCGTGGCGAGACACGCCCGGCCTCGACAACAACGCCTACACCAATGTGATGGCGGTCTGGGTTCTGCGCCGCGCCGCGGAGGTTCTCGATCACGTCGGGGTCGAACGCCGTCGCGAACTCGAACACCTGCTTGGGCTAACAACCGAAGAAACCAACCACTGGAACGACATCGCCCGCAAGATGCGGCTGGTGTTCCTCAAGGACGGGATTATCGCCCAGTTCGAAGGCTACGGGGAACTTGAGGAGCTCGACTGGGAGGTCTATCGCGAGAAATATTCCGACATTCACCGGCTCGACCGAATCCTGGAAGCGGAAGGCGACACCGTCAACCGCTACAAGGCCTCGAAGCAGCCCGACGTCCTGATGCTGTTCTACCTGTTCTCCTACGACGAACTGCACGAACTGATCACGTCGCTCGGCTATCCGTTCGAGCCGGACGCGATCCAAAAAAATATCGATTACTACGTCCGGCGCACATCGGACGGCTCGACGCTGAGCCGGGTCGTTCAATCCTGGGTTCTCGCTCGCGGCGACCGGAGCCGATCCTGGGATCTCTTCGTGACGGCCCTCGAAAGCGATATCTCCGACATCCAGGGCGGCACGACCGCCGAGGGTATCCATCTCGGTGCAATGGCCGGCACGGTCGACCTCGTCGAGCGCGGCCAGACAGCGCTGGAATTTCGTGACGACACGCTGTGGATCAGTCCATGCCTACCGACGAAGCTGCAACGCTTGCGCCTGAAGCTGCTCTATCGGGGCGATTGGCTCTATCTCGATGTCGGCTGCGACAGACTGACCGTCTCCGCGCCACATGGATGGCACGGCCCGGGAAAAATCGGCGTCCGAAACCAAGTGTATCCGTTCAAGGCCGGCGCCGTCCTGGAATTTTCCTGCGAGGTCACCCATGGCGGCTGGCGGCCAGTCTCGCTAGCGGGGGTACCCGATCCGGATGACCGGCCGGACGTCGATGCAACGACCGCGTCAGAACATCCCGGAGACACACAGCAATGAAGTTCGTCGTATTCGAAGCAGAATCCCGTGAGATTTCCTTCTTCGAGACGTTGAAGGGCTCGCACGACCTGGTTCTCCTCTCCCCGCCTTTGCGAAGGAAAACTGCTCTCCACTTTCGCGCGGCAAGTCCATACGACGACGACGCCCTTCGACATGGTCGTGCTCAACGAATTGGATCGCTTCCATCTGGCGATCACCGCCATCGAGCGGCTGCCGGATCGCGGCGGAGCAGCGGGCGAGGAAGAGATCCAGCAATTTCCGCCAGCGACTTGCGACGCATCGCGCCTATATCGTCGACAAGGGCGAAGGCATGCCCGAAATCCGCGACTGGATGTGGCCATCCAGGTCCGATGCCGGAGACGGCCATGGGAGACAACAACGCTGAGTCTAGCCGATCCTCGTCCGCTCCGCTTCGAGGGCCGCTTCGGCCTTGCGACTGAATTCCGCGGGCGGATGGCCCGGTGAAATAAGTGGCAAGTATGAAACCACGATCGTACCGCTTCGCTTATAGGGCTGGCCGGGGCCCCAGAATTTCCCCGAATTGACCGCCACTGGCAGGACCGAGGTGCCGAGCTTGGCGTAAAGCAGTTCGACGCCGCGCCTGAACCGGATCGGCTCCACGTCCGACTTGCGTGAACCTTCCGGGAAGATGAGCACCGAGCGGCCGCTGGCAAGCGCTGCCCGACTTTGTTCGAGCATGGTCTTCAGGGCTCTTGCGCCTGTCTCGCGATCAATGATGATCATCGGGGATTTTCTCAAATACCACGACACGATTGGAATTCGCAGTAATTCCTGCTTCGCGATAATCGCGACGTTCGGGACGAGAACAAGAAAGGCAAGCGTCTCCCACGTGGATTGATGGTTGCAGATAATGAGGCAGGGCTCATGCGGAATGAACTCCCGACCGCATTCGACATACCGCAATCGGACCACATATTTCAGTCCGACCAGCGCCATGCGGACCCATAGACGTGTCGCCGCCCTAATGGGTCCGGGAGGTGATCCGGCTGCCCACAATACCAGTCTCCCGATCGCGAACGATGCTGTCCAAATGGCAAAAAGCCCATCGAAAATTTTCGACCTCAGCTTGGGGATGCTCATGCTGCGACCCACGACCTCCTACCCGGCAGGTCAGCAACGTGATGCGTGGCCGAACCGCTCACGTCGAGCTTGAAGGCGCGGAACAATCCGCAGCCGTTACTGTCGCGCGCTTTGAACGTTGTGTCGTGCTCCAGCCAGGCGATCCTATATTTTTTCAATGAGTTCCTGGCCTGACATCGCATTTGGAGAACTTGTGACACCGTCGTATCGCCTCTTGAGGTCGACGGAACGCCCGTAGTCGTTACCGAGGAACCAGCGAAGCTGCGCTCCCGTCTTTTCGGTACGCCGCCTAAAATGCTCGTGAACCAACCGCTTCCCGTCCGCGGCATGCATGCGAGCCGTCCGTGCCGCTATCCCGCCGAGGTCGGGGATCGCGGCGTCGAAGTCCTCGACTCGCAATTTTGTATCGCCCATAGCCGATATTCCGCGTTGCCCATCGTGTCTACATTCCACTTCCAAGCGGACGATCCGCCCAACGACACGGCCGAATGAGGGGTGGGAGCCCGAGTGCCCGATGTGTGTATTGCCGGCATCACGACATAAAAGACGGAGCGTCATATAAAGCGTTACGGGCCGCGATGGCGAGATGCGAGCATCGCGTCGAGGAAGACAGCAGCTGGCATGACCGGGTCTGCCGAAAGCTGTGAAACCGACGACCCAAAGTCCCTTAGCCATTTCTGCGCTACGCGGATTACGCACCAAGGCCCCATGTAGCTAGTCTCACGGGCGGAATATCCACCAGCGCGCAAGGATCGTGTTCCAGCAGGTGGCGCCAGGAAGATATTTGGTGGGTGATGTAGGGTTCGAACCTACGACCCGCTGATTAAGAGTCAGCTGCTCTACCAACTGAGCTAATCACCCACGACGCCGAGGCGTTCGGTAGCGGCTATATAGAGAGCGCCCGAGAGCCTGTCCACCCGTTTGTGGACCGGTTGCCACGGTTTTCGAGAGATGCCGCGGTCCCTAGGGGCCATGGCGCGATGCTACGACGCGGGATCGGTCCTGGACCAGGCGAACAGGCTTGAGAGCGCCGGCGGAAGGATTTCGGGCTCGATCCGGCGGATGCCGGGGGTCGACGCCGATTCGTGTTGAACCGAGTTCAGTTCGTCCAACGCCGCCGACTGACTCGCGACGGCCGCCTCCCTGTCGTCGTCCTGCTCATCCGCGATGTCGAGAAAGCGGATTCCCGCGAACATCGCCCGCCGGTAGACCAGGCGAGCGGGACGGGCGTGCTGGTCTTCTCCGACCCGAATTTCGAACGCCTTCGGCAGGTGCGCGGCTTCGTCGATGGTCAACAGCGCCCCGGTCGCCGAAAGATTGCGCACGATGCAATCGAAGGTCGAGAAGCCGCCGTTGAAGATCACCTTGGCGCGTTTGAGCGTCCGCATGCGCTGGGCGACGCGGCGTTCCGATCCATCGGGTTCGAGTTCTGGGAGCGCTGCCATGATGGCCTCCGGGACAATCTGCAAGCGGAATTATCCCAGACAGTCCTTTGCAAATGCTGAAGCCGGCCGGGACATTTTGACATTGTCGATCATGGCCGTTCGCCGCTCGGCTAGGAACGACACCTCTCGCAACGCTAAACGACGATGGCCGGGCAACCTCGTTGCCCGGCCATCCGATCTTCGATTCGGCGCGATAGGCGCGGGTCGAGCTAGTTGCGGGCCTTGTCGACCAATGCGCCGGACTTGATCCAGGGCATCATGCCGCGCAGCTTTTCGCCGACTTCCTCGATCTGGTGATCGTCGTTGCGGCGGCGGATCCCCTTGAAGCGGGCCATGCCGGAACGGTATTCCTGCATCCATTCGCTGGTGAACTTGCCGGTCTGGATGTCGTTCAGGACGCGCTTCATCTCGGCCTTGGTTTCGGCGGTGATGATGCGCGGGCCGGAGACGTATTCGCCCCACTCGGCGGTGTTGGAGATCGAGTAATTCATGTTGGCGATGCCGCCCTCATAGATGAGGTCGACGATCAGCTTGACCTCGTGCAGGCACTCGAAATAGGCCATTTCCGGCGCATAGCCGGCTTCCACCAGGGTCTCGAAACCAGCCCGGATCAGTTCCACCAGGCCGCCACACAGGACCACCTGCTCGCCGAATAGATCGGTCTCGCACTCTTCCTTGAAATTGGTCTCGATGATGCCCGAACGGCCACCACCGACGCCGCAAGCATAGGACAGCGCCAGATCGAGGGCGTTGCCCGAGGCGTCGCGATGCACCGCGACGAGGCACGGAACGCCGCCGCCCTTCTGGTACTCGCCGCGCACCGTATGACCGGGGCCCTTGGGCGCGATCATCACCACGTCGACCGTGTCCTTCGGCTCGATCAGGCCGAAATGCACGTTGAGGCCGTGGGCGAAGGCGATCGCCGCGCCGTCGCGAATGTTCGCGGCGATCTCGTCCTTGTAGATGTCGGCCTGCAGTTCGTCCGGCGCGGCCATCATCATCAGGTCCGCCCAGCCGGCCGCTTCGGCCACCGTCATCACCTTGAAGCCGTCGGCCTCGGCCTTCTTGGCGGTCGCCGAGCCCTGACGCAGGGCGATGGCGACGTCCTTGGCGCCGGAATCCTTCAGATTGAGCGCATGGGCGCGGCCCTGGCTGCCATAGCCGATGATCGCAACCTTGCGGGACTTGATGAGATTGAGATCGGCATCCCGATCGTAATAGACGCGCATGTCGTGTCCTCCTAGTTGATGTCTCCGGCCACGATCGGCCGGTTCTCGTCCGCCCCGTAAAGGGCGAAGAACTGATCCGCGGCGCGCTTGGCGTCGCGGTCGATATCGGCAGGGCGCAAATCAAGCGGTTCGCCGAGCAGAAGTCGGATCTGGACGTCGCGCACGACCAGACCGAAGAAGGTCCGGAAGGCGGCATCGACATCGTCGAAATCAAGAATTTCGGCCGCGCGCCCGGCCGCCAGCGCCGGCTTCAGCCGCCGGGCCATCGCGAACGGACCATTGTTCAGAACGATCGCACCGAGATCGGCGGTCTGGGAGCCGGCTTCTGCGACCGCGAGCCGGTTGAGCGCGACCGAGGTCGGCCCGGAGATTACCGTCAGCCAGTCGCGTGCGAATTGGGCAAGGTCGGAGTGAAGCTGCTGGCGCGTGTCGCGCCCGGTTCGGGCCGGAACGCCGCGCACCTTGGCCGCCTGCCAGCGGACGGTCGCGGTCAAAAGCCCGTCACGGTCGCCAAACCATTTGTAGAGCGTCTCCTTGGAACAGCTCGCTGCCCGCGCCACCGCCGCCATGGTCAAGGGACGCCGCGCCGCCACGACGAGGCCGAGCGCCGCATCGAGGACGTCGCGCTGGCGCGCCGTCATCGTGTTGCTGTCGAGATCCTCTATCGTCTGCACCCGCGCCACCCGTCCTGCTTGTGGTTCGCTTGCCCATCAGCCGTACCGTAACGTACGGTACGGCTATTTAGCGGCAATGGCGGCAGGGATCAAGCACCCGCTGAAAGGACGTCGGCAATGGCCCTGTGAAAGCCCTGCGTCACGAGAGCATCGGGTCAGGCATCCTGCCCGCAGGCGTGACAAAACCGGCGCACGGTCTCGGCCATACCGAATTCCAAAGCGTCGGCGGTCAATCCGTGGCCGATCGAGACCTCGGCGAGGTCGGGGATGCGCGCGACCAGCGGCGGCAGGTTGGCGACGGTCAAATCGTGCCCGGCATTGACTCCGAGACCGGTCGCCAGCGCCGCGTCGGCGGTACGCCCGAGACGCTCGATCTCGCGCGCCGCCGCGTCCGGATCGTCATGGGTCGCGCCATAGGGGCCGGTGTAGAGTTCGACGCGATCGCAGCCCGTTGCGGCGGCAGCCGCCATCGCTTCGGGTTCGGGGTCGGCGAACAGCGAGACCCGGGCGCCCTCGCCCTTCAACGCCATCACGATCGGCCTGAGAAACGCCGCCGCGGCAACGAAATCCCAGCCATGGTCGGAGGTCGGCTGAGAGGGGTCGTCGGGGACCAGCGTCACCTGCTCCGGCCGCGCCGCGCGAACGAGTTCCAGGAACTCCGGCGTCGGATAGCCCTCGATATTGAACTCGGCGCCGGGAAATTCCGTATCGATCAGCCGGCGAATGTCCGGCAGGTCGGAAAAGCGGATATGCCGCTGGTCGGGACGCGGATGCACCGTCAGCCCGTGCGCGCCTGCCTGCAACGCGATCCGGCCCAGCGCGGTCACGCTCGGCCAGGGCAGGTCGCGCCGGTTTCTCAGCATGGCGACGGCGTTGAGATTGACGGACAGTTCGGTCGGCATGGCGGTCTCGCTCGGCGGCTAGAGCATCGGACCGAAAAGTGGATCCGGTTTTCGGATTATTCCGATGCTCAACCAAAGTGATAGAGCGTCCTTTGTGCGTCCGGATGGACGCACTGGCGCTCTATTGCCGGCTCGGTAGCATAGAAGACGAAGGCTGTCCCTACTGGTGCCCTCCTCCCCGCCGAGCTCGGGTGCAGCCCGACACCACTGCGCTTGTTCGCATTGACAGGCCGGGGGCTCCCGACCCTATTCTGAAATCTCGGCGTTTTGCCGATGGTTCTGTGGGAGGACATGATGGGCGGCTCGAGATTTATCCCGATCCTGATCGCAGGCCTTGTGGGTCTGATCGTCGGCTGGTGGGCGGCGCCCGACTTCGACGAAGCCAGCGAAACCATGGCGGGACAGATCGAGGAGCTGAAGGCGCCGATCGGTCAAATCCAGACCAATGTTGAGGCGTTGAGCACCCGCCTCTCGGAACCGGCCGCCGACACCGGCGATGACGCGGCGACGGAAGCAGTCAACGCGCTGGGGTCGCGCTTCGACCAGCTGACGAACGAACTGCAGAGCCGCACCGACGCGATCACGCAAGCCGTCCAGGAACAGGCCGGCCAGGCCGCCGGCGGCGCGGCCGCCAAGCTGGACGAAATTGCGACCCAACTGAAGAGCCTCGAAGAGCGGATCGCGAGCGCCACGCCGCAGCCGTCGCCCTCCGAGGTGGCCGCCACGACGGCGACACCCGGCGGCGATCCTGCGGCGCTGGCAGAACAGATCGGCGCGTCCGGCGCCATCCTCCTGCCCGGTCAGGCGGCGATCTTCGGAGGCTACACTGTGCGGCTGACGGCGATTTCGGTCGAAAACGGCAGCGCGACCCTGGTCGTCAGCGATGGCGAAAACCAGGAGGTCGCGACGGGCGAGGCAATCAAGGTCCGCGAGACCTGCGAGGTCAGCGTCGCCGGCGTTACTGCCGGCGCGGCCTACCTCGCCGCGCAAGGGTGCGAGCAGTCGGCCGAGAGTGCGCCGCAGGCGGCAACGGCGCCGGAAGCTCCCGCCGATGGCCAACAGGCCGCGCGAGCCGCCACCGAAACGGCCCCCACGGATGGCGAGCAAGCAGCTTCGACCGGCGGTGAACAGCCGGCTCCGGAGACTGACGCCCAGGCAGCAGCGCCGGCAGAGCAGCAGCAAACCACTGAGGCGCCCGCTACTCCAGCAGCCCAGCCGGAAGGCCAGCAGCCGGCCGAACCCGTTAGCGCCTCGCAAAGCGGTGACGGCAACTCCGCCAGCGTGCCGACGGGCGGCACGGCCGTCTTCGGCGACACCCGCGTCTTCGTTTCGGCCATTGGCGAGAGCGACGCCTCGCTCTTCGTCGCCGGCAAGGGCCGCCAGACGGTCGCGACCGGTTCGGCGCTCGACGCCGGCAATGGCTGCATGGTGACCGTCGCCGGTATCGAGAATGGTCAGGTGCAATTGACCGCTGAGGGTTGCGCGAGCGGCGATTCCAGCGAAGGCCAGGCAGCAGCAGCGAGCGATGGCGCGCAACCCTCCGCCGCGGCGGACGCCGAGACGACGGCCCCGACTGCCGAAGAACAGCCCACCGATGCAGCGGACAACGGTGCAGAGGCTGCGCCGGCCGCTGACACCGGCGAAGCCACGACACCCGCCGCCGATGAACCGGCGGCTCCGACGGGCGGCGACACGGCCGGTTCGGCATCCGGCCTGACGACCGGCCAGACCGCGACGTTCGGCGAGAAGAAAATCTTCGTCTCGGCGGTCAGCGACTCAGGCGCGACGCTCCAGGTGATCGGGGGCGATCGGCAGCAGGTGGAAACCGGCGGTGCGATCGATCTCGGCGATGGCTGCGTGGTCACGCTCGATAAGGTCGAAGACCGCAGCGCCTTCCTGTCAGCGGCGGGCTGCTGAGCCGGCCCGACGACAGCCCAATCAGCAAGAAGGCCCGCGATCACCCGATCACGGGCCTTTTTTCATGTCGCTTGGCCGTCCGCCTTCGCGACCGGGCGTCCGCTCACTTGACGATGGTTAGCGTCTCCGCCGCGCGGGTGATCGCCGTATAGAGCCAGCGCTCGCGGGTTTCCTTGAAGGCCCAGCTTTCGTCGAACAGGACGACGTCGTTCCACTGCGAGCCCTGGGCCTTGTGAACAGTCAGGGCGTAGCCAAAATCGAAATCGTCGAAGCGCTTCTTGGTCGCCCAGGGAATGTCGGCGTCCGGGTCCTCGAAGGCGGCCTTCAGGAGCCTGATCTTCGCCGCGCCCTGGTCGATGTCGTCGTCGTCCGGCTTGACGATGAGATTGACGCCGGGCTTCGCCGTCTCGCGCGCGGCGGTCATCACCTGCCAGAGCGAGCCGTTGAGCAACCCCTTCGGCGGATCATTTCGCAGACACACAAGCTTGTCGCCGGCCATCGGCAGCGGACCCTCAAAGCCCTTCAACTCGCGCAGTCGCGCATTGTAGCGCCGTCGCGTCCGGTTGGTGCCGACCAGAACCTGATCGGCGGCGAGCACCTTGTCGGTTTCCACATCGCGCTTGCCGATGATCTTGGCGGCCCCCCAGTCGCCATGCATCAGCTCCTTGCCCTCGCGGACATGCAGGGCGAGTTCGATGATCGGATTGTCACGCGCCTGGCGATGGATCTCGGTCAATAGAAAGTCGGGCTCGGCCTCGGTGAAGAAACCGCCGCCCGAGACCGGCGGAAGCTGGCCCGGATCGCCGAGCACGAGGATCGGCGTGCCGAAGGACATCAGATCGCGCCCGAGCGCCTCGTCGACCATGGAGCATTCGTCGACGATGACCAGCTTGGCCTTGGCGACCGGGCTCTGGCGATTGAGCGAAAAGGTCGGCGAGACTCGCGACGTCCCGCTCGCCTCGTCGGCGACGGTCTCCTCGCCGCGCGGCCGGTAGATCAGCGAATGCAGCGTACGGGCACTCTTGGCGCCCTTCGACCGCAACACCTGCGCCGCCTTGCCGGTAAAGGCGGCGAACTGCACCGAGCCATCGATGCCTTCGGCGAAATGGCGCGCCAGCGTCGTCTTGCCGGTGCCGGCATAGCCGAACAGGCGGAAGATCGGCTGATCGCCGTCTTCCAGCCATTGCGCGACGGCCTTCAGCGCGTCGTCCTGCTGGGGTGAGAGCTTCATGGGGGCAAATGGCAGGATTCGGGGCGACACGGCAACGACAAATCGACGCGCACTCTCGTCTTTCGACGTCTTCGCCCGGCCCCTCCGCCCTATTCCGTCCGGCCACGCCCCTCCGGATCGTTTGCCAGCACGATCGGCTGGCCATGCGGCGTCGCCCGCGCGGCGCGGCGCCAGGCGGCGGCCAGCCCCTCGACCTCTGCGGTGCCCGTCAGCCCTTTTTCGGCAAGCAACCCTTCGAGCGCGCCGAGAAAGCGCGGATAGTAATCGGACCCGTCCTCGGCCGCGTCCGACGCGTGCAGCGTTCGCCCGAGTGCTTCGGCCCATTCGGCGGCGGTGAAAACGCCGTTCTCCACGAGCGCGACCTGCAGTCCGAGAACTTCCGCCTGCCATGGCTCGGCGAAACGCTCGGGAGCGTCATTCGTCATCGTGCGGCACCGGTTCCAGATAACTTTCGAAGGCGTCGATCGAGACGGTCAGTCCCGGATCGCCATCCCTGCCCCACAACGCCGGACCGTCGAAGGCGACGGTGTAGAGCCATTGCGGCGCCTCCCCCTTGCCGTGCGCGTTGGTGTCCGGAAAGACATGGACGCCGTGAACGATGTCGACCCGGCCGACGCGGCCGCGGGCATAGCGCGGCAGCCGCGTGTGGCCGGTGGGATGCATCTCGATGGTGCGGACCCTGTCGCCGACCGCAAACATGGCCGGCGCGATCGCCGGCCGGTCGACCGGCGCCCCCTTGGCCAGAACCGCCGGCATGTCGGCGCCAGAGACCACGCGCTTCGGCGTCGGCGCATCGACGAGCGCTTCGCCACGATCGAGTTCTTCCCGCGTGACGAAACCGTGGCGCAGCAGCAGACTCTCAAGCGCCTTGGTCCAGATCTCGTAATAGCTCGAGCCGTAATAATCCGCGGGATGCAGGCTTTCGCGCGCATGGCGGCTTTCGTCGATCGTCCAGGCACCGAGCGTTCCCGCCGCGACGGTCAGCCCCAGCGCACGCTTTTCCCAATCGGCGTGAAACAGCGGCTCGTTCGTCTCCGGCGCGATCGGGCCGAAGCCCATCTGGCCGCCGAGATCCTGCGGGCCGTTCATTGGCCCGCACCGCTGACCGATTCCGGCGCGAGGGCAAGCCCCGTCCCGATCATCGCGTCGCGCGTGAGCAGATCGGCCAGTCGGCTTTCGTCGAGGCCCTCCGTCCCGGCCGGCCGCATCGGCACGACGAGATAGCGCATCTCTGCGGTCGAATCCCAAACACGGATTTTGACGTCCGGCGAGAGGGTTACCCCGAACTCCTCCAGCACCCCACGAGGATCGATAACGGCACGGGAGCGATAGGGCGGCGACTTGTACCAGACCGGCGGCAGCCCGAGCACCGCCCACGGGTAGCAGGAGCAGAGCGTGCAAACGACGAGGTTGTGCGTTGCCGGCGTGTTGAAGACCGCGTGCATGTGTTCGCCCTGGCGGCCGGTAAAGCCGAGCGAGGCGATCGCGGCCGTCGCGTCCTCGCGCAGCCACGCCTCGAATTGTGGATCGGCCCAGGCTTTCGCCACCACGCGCGCGCCGTTGCGCGGCCCCACCTTGGTCTCGTAGGTTTCGATGATCGCGTCGACCGCCGTCCGATCGACGAGGCCCTTGCGGGTCAGGATCGTTTCCAGCGCTTTTACCCGCGCTGTCATCGGGTCGAAATCATTGTCGTGGGCATGCCCATGATGGTGGGCGTCATTGTCGTGCGAATGGCTCATGGCCTAAAGCTAAGCCTGCCGCGCTTTCCTCGCAATATGCCTGGTCACCACAGCATCGGCACCAAGGTCAGCGCCAGAAGGACGCCCATCGCGATGTTGAACCATTTCAGCCGCGCTGGATCGGCGAGGAAGCGCTTGAGCATCACCCCGAAGCCCGCCCAGGTCGACACGCTCGGCCAGTTGACCAGCGTAAAGGCCGCGGCGACGAGCACGACCGAGGCGAACGGCCGCGCGGGATCGGTGTAGATCGCCATCGCGGTGATCGCCATCACCCAGGCCTTGGGGTTGACCCACTGGAATGCAGCCGCCTCGACGAAGGTCATCGGCCGCTCGCCGCCCTTCCCCTCGCTCATTCGGCGGGTCGTCGCGATCTTCCAGGCCAGGAACAGGAGGTAGACACCGCCCACGAGCTTCAGTGCGATATGGAGTGGCGGATAGGCGGCCAGCAACGCGCCGAGCCCAAATCCGACCGCCAGCAGCAACAGGCCGAACCCGCCAGCGATGCCGCACATGTGCGGGAAGGTCCGCCAAAAGCCGAAATTCACGCCCGAGGCCAGCAGCATCAGATTGTTCGGCCCCGGCGTGATCGAGGCCACGAAGGCGAAAGTCAGCAGCGCGAGGAAAACGTCGGGGTTCATGCAATCCAGCTCGAGCGAGATGTATTTAGGTCAGCATTGCTGACCTATAGGACGGTGTGAGCCGACCGTCAAAAGAATTCTCAGAAATCTACTGCCCCGCCTACATTCCCGCCTTGCCGCGCGACAGCGCCGCGACGCCGGTGCGGCAGACCTCGACAAGGCCGAGCGGCGCCATGATCGCCACGAATTTGTCGATCTTCGACGGCCGGCCGGTGATCTCGAAGACGAAATGCTCGATCGAGGAGTCGATGACCTTGGCGCGGAAGACATCGGCGAGCCGCAGCGCCTCGACGCGGCCCTCACCCTTGCCGGCGACCTTGACGATCGCCAGCTCGCGCTCGATCGGAGCGCTTTCGCCGTCTTCGCCCGCCACGCGGGTGAGGTCGACGACGCGATGCACCGGCACGATCCGGTCGAGCTGGCTCTTCAGCTGCTCGATCACATGCGGCGCGCCGCGGGTGACGACCGTAATGCGCGATAGATGCTTTTCGTGTTCGGTTTCCGAGACCGTCAGGCTTTCGATGTTGTAGCCGCGGCCGGAGAACAGCCCGATGACGCGCGCCAGAACCCCCGGCTCGTTGTCGACGATGATCGCCAGCGTGCGCGCCTCGTTCGCCTCCTTTTCGGGAGTAATGAAATAGGCCGAAGCGGGTGGCTGGACGGGTCTGTTCATGGTCGAACTCGGTACTCTGGAGGTGGCGGCACCATAGAGGCGCGCGCGAAAAAGAAAAGCGTCGGCGCGGCGGTACAAACGCGCCGAAGCGCGAAAGCCGTCGAGACAATCCCCCGACGTGGCGCCGCTGCGTCTACACCAGCGCCTTGCCCTTGGCGTCGATGGCGCTGGCCACTGCCTCGTCGCTCGCCTCGTCCGGCAGCAGGATCTCGTTATGCGCCTTGCCCGACGGGATCATCGGGAAGCAGTTGGCGAGATTGGCCACGCGGCAGTCGAACAGCACCGGCTTGTCGACAGCCAGCATCTCCTCGATCGCGTCATCGAGATCGCCCGGCTTCTCGCAGCGAATGCCGTGGCCGCCATAGGCTTCCGCCAGTTTGACGAAATCCGGCAGCGCCTCTGTGTAGGAGTGCGACAAGCGGTTGCCGTGCAAGAGCTGCTGCCACTGGCGGACCATGCCCATATACTGGTTGTTGAGGATGAAAATCTTGACGTTCGCTTGGTGCTGAACCGCGGTCGACATCTCCTGCATGTTCATCAGCACCGACGCGTCGCCGGCGATGCAGACCGACAAGGCATCGGGATGGGCGATCTGCGCGCCGATCGCCGCCGGCAGGCCGTAGCCCATCGTCCCCAGCCCGCCGGAGGTAAGCCAATGGTTCGGCTCCTCGAAACCATAGAACTGCGCCGCCCACATCTGATGCTGGCCGACCTCGGTCGACACGTAGGTCTCGCGGTCCTTGGTCGCCGCGTAGAGCCGCTGCACGGCGTATTGCGGCATGATGACGTCGTTGTTCGGCTTGTAGGCGAGACAGTCGCGCGCACGCCATGTCTCGATCTGGTCCCACCAGCTCGCCAGCGCCGCCGGTTCGCTCGCCGTGCCGCGCGCATTCCAGAGTTCGACCATGTCCTTCAGCACATGGCCGACATCGCCGATGATCGGCAGGTCGACATGGACGTTCTTGTTGATCGACGAGGGATCGATGTCGATGTGGATCTTCTTCGAGTTCGGCGAGAACGCATCGAGGCGCCCGGTGATACGGTCATCGAAGCGTGCACCGACGCACAGCATCACGTCGCAGCCATGCATGGCGAGATTCGCCTCGTAGGTGCCGTGCATGCCGAGCATGCCGAGCCAGTTCTTTCCGGACGCGGGATAGGCGCCAAGCCCCATCAGCGTCGAGGTGATCGGAAAACCCGTGCTCGCGACGAACTCCCGCAGCGACCGCGTCGCCTCCGGTCCGGAATTGATCACGCCGCCGCCCGAATAGATCATCGGGCGCTTCGCGGCGGCCAGCATCGCGACCGCCGCCTCGATCCGGTCGCGGTCGCCGTCGAGCTTCGGCCGGTAGCTCTCATGCTGACGGATCGGCGGCGGCGGCGAATAGGTGCCGGTCGCGAACTGGACGTCCTTTGGCACGTCGACGACCACGGGGCCGGGCCGGCCGGTGGTGGCGACATGAAACGCCTCGTGCAGCACGCGGGACAGGTCATTGACGTCCTTGACCAGCCAATTGTGCTTGGTGCAGGGCCGCGTGATCCCGACCGTGTCGCATTCCTGGAAGGCGTCGGAGCCGATCAGCGTCGTCGGGACCTGGCCGGTAATGCAGACCAGCGGGATCGAATCCATCAGCGCGTCCTGCAGCGCCGTCACCGCATTGGTCGCACCGGGCCCGGAGGTCACCAGCATCACCCCCGGCTTGCCGGTCGAGCGGGCATAGCCTTCCGCGGCATGGCCGGCGCCCTGCTCGTGCCGCACCAGAATGTGGCGCACCTCCTCCTGCTGGAAGATCTCGTCATAGATCGGTAGCACCGCGCCGCCCGGATAACCGAAGATATCCGTGACGCCATTGTCCTTCAGCGCCTGGACGACCATTTCGGCGCCCGTCATTTCCCGCGTTCCCGCTGTCGCTTCCATCGTCGTGATCTTCCGTCTGCTGTCTGCCGGATTTGTCTGGCGCCGTTTTCCTGTCCGGATATTTGTCGGAAATCGGCGCAATAAAAAAGGGCCGCTGGGGCCCTTTGGATGCGCACACGTGGCTATCGCCGGGCGGTCGCTAGACCGCCGCGCGTGTGCGCCTTCGTACTACGAGAATGCTGTGTGTGTTCATCGCACATGACGCTAAGCGCATCGGGACCATCCGTCAACGCAATAGTGCGCGGCCACATACGGGCCGCGCACCGAGCAAGCTTAGATGTCGCGATATCGAGGCGACGCGCCGATCGAGGGCCTCAAACAACCGCCTCGATATTGATACGCCGATACAACGCCTCGGCCAGCGCGTAGATGCCGAAGGCCATGAGCCCGAGCCCGGTCAACGACAGCAGCGCCCAACCGTACGACCAGCCTTCCATCGCCGCCAGCGCCGTGTCCAGCCCCGGCGTATCGCCACTGGCATAGGAGGCGGCACCGCTGAACAGCAGCCCGGCAAGGACAAGGAAGGTGACACCTCGGGCCATCAGTCCGAACTGGCAGACCGGGGTCAACCAGCTGCGGACTCCCTCGGGAATCTCCATGTACTTTTCAAAGCCGGCTTTGGCGCCCTTGAAGATGTGGGCCGCGCCCGCCGCTGCCATACCGAGGGCAACGATATAGGTGAGCCAGACGCCGTAGCCCGCCTCATAGGCCTTGGCGACAAGACCGTTTGAACCGCCGCCACTCGCCATGCCGATCAGCAGGCTCGCGGCATAGAAGGCAAGTGCACCATAGGCCAAAGCGCTGAAGATCAGGCCAACCCGCACGAACAGCCCTTTCGTGTCGGTACCATGGTGGTCGACATCGAAGACGACTTGAACGATCCGCCAAGCCGCAAAGCAGGAAAGGGCGAGGACCAGCAGGCCAAGGAGAATGGTCCCGAACGCCGACCCGGCGATCTGTCCGACCGCCTCTTTGCTATCCATCGCCTCGCCGGAGGCGAACGCGGCACGAAACGCGAAGTAGCCGATGATGAGAAACACCGCTCCCCGCGCCACATAGCCAGCCCTTGCGGCGTGCCGAAGCCAATCGCGGTTGTCGTCGGTCAGCTGGTGGGTATCTGCCATAATCATCGCCTTATTTTGCTAAGACGATACGCTATAGGACCGGATCCGTTCCCCGCCAAACGGAATTAGGCCGTCGGAATGGGCATGGACCCGATTGCGGCCGGATTGTTTGGCTCGGTAGAGCGCGAGGTCGGCACGTTTCAGGAGCGCGGCGTTCTCGTCGCCGGCGTTCGATACGGCCAAGCCGATCGACGCGGTGATGCGCAGGCTGACATTGCCGACCTCGATGGTCGACATCGAGATAGCCTCCCGGATCTGATCGGCGAAGCGTTGAAACTCCATGGCGCTCATGTTCGGCGCAACGACGGCGAACTCCTCGCCGCCCACCCTCGCGACGATGTCATGATAGCGCGTGCACTCGAACAGGCAGGTCGCTACCGACTTCAGGACCAAGTCGCCGACGTCATGCCCATGGGTGTCGTTGATCGCCTTGAAGTGGTCGAGATCGATCAGCATCAGTCCCAGCGGACGTCCAATTCTGTCGAATTCAAGCAGATATTGCCGCAACGACTCGTCGAAGAAGCGCCGGTTGTTCATGCCGGTCAACGGGTCGGTCAGGGCGGCGCGTTCGAAATCCTGCGAGCGCTGCCGCAATAATCCCGCCAGCGAGTGCAGCTTGCCTTGCTCGCGGGCCTGTTGTCGGACCATCGGCAATATCCAGAATAATCCGGCTAGCAAAGCGACGATCAGGCATGAAAACGTCGCGGCGAAGAGGATCGACTCGACCCGCTGCACCTCTTGCAACCCGGTTTCCGCCAGCGCCGACGCAACGACACTATGCCCCGCATAGGCACTCGCGGTCGCTGCGGCGATCGTGCATAAAAACAATGCGACCGACAATTCCGACTTGCTGATGTTCATGCAGAAGAAAAACCCGTTCTTTCTGCCACGAATCACTAGCGCAATAGGTTCACCATCCGCTTAACCGGACCGATCAAATGGGCGGAATATGGTCCGCGTCCGACGTCTCCAACCGTGCCCAGTCGGCACCGAACTGGTGACGGAACCAAGTTTCCTGGCGCTTGGCGTATTGCCTTGTGCGTGTCACCGCGCGGGCTGTCGCCGAGTCGAGGGTCAGCCCGCCGTCAAGCACCGCGCCGAATTCGGCGACGCCGATCGCTTTGGCCGCCGACCCCGCTAGCGCACCGGGAAGCGCTAAAAACGCGGCGACCTCGGCGAGCGCACCGGCCGCGACCATCGCATCGAAGCGCCGCGCGATCGTCTCGCGCAGCCGACTTCGCTCCGGCGCAAGGATGATCTTCACGCATTTGCCACTGTCGAGCAGCCCCTCGCCCTCTCCCGCCTGCAAGGATGACAGCGGCGTTCCGGCTGCCTCGCCCACCTCCAGCGCCCTGACGATCCGTTGTCCGTCCGCCGGCTTTATGCGGGCTGCGGCGACGCGGTCCCGCTCCGACAAAAGCCGATGCAGCGCTGGCGCACCCTCTTCCGCCAGCCGCCGCCGCCATGTCTCGCGAAGCTCTGGCGCGACCTCTGGCATGGCATCCAGAAACCCTAGCAAAGCCTTGAAATAAAGCCCCGTTCCGCCGCAAAAAATGGGAATCCGTCCGGACGCGCGGATATCCGCGAGAACGGCTGCCGCCTGGCGTGTATACGTTCCAGCCGAGTAGGTTTCATGGGGGGGCACATGGCCGTAAAGGCGATGCGGAACCCGCTCGAGCTCGGCCGAAGTCGGCCGCGCCGTCAGGATTTCGAGCCCCGCATAGACCTGCATCGAATCGGCATTGACGATCACCCCGTCATGTCGCTCGGCGAGTTCGAGCGCCAGGCGCGACTTGCCGCTGGCGGTCGGCCCAGCTATCAGGATCGCCTGTTTTTCTGCCATCTCGGATCGCCATATCATGTTCGTCGCAACGCTCATCGCCGCACCGACCGGGGCCGGCCTGCCGGCTCGCGTCCTTGTCGACATCGCCCGCGAGCTCGGTGTTCAAGCTGAGACAGCCGACTGGCTCGACCCCGATTTCGCAGCCGATCTCGCCTTCGAGGTCGCGCCTTCACTTGAGCAGCGGCGCGCCGTCGCCGAGATTGCCGCAGCCGGTCGCTTCGACTGCGTGGTGCAGCAGCGCGCCGGGCGGCGCAAGGACATTTTGATCGCCGACATGGATTCGACGATGATTGGCGAGGAATGCATCGACGAACTCGCCGCCGAGGTCGGAATCAAGGATCGCGTCGCCGCGATCACGGTCTGTGCGATGAACGGCGAAATCGAATTCGAACCGGCCCTCAGGGAGCGCGTCGCCCTGCTTGCAGGCCTGCCGGAGGCGATCGTGGCCAAGGTGATTTCCGAGCGCATCACGCTCGCGCCTGGCGGCGCAACGCTGGTCGCGACCATGCGGGCCAACGGCGCCTACACAGCGCTTGTTTCCGGCGGCTTTACGGTCTTCACCAGGCCGATCGCCGCGCGCCTCGGCTTTCATGAAAACCGCGCCAACCGCCTGTGTGCCGAGGCGGGCCAGCTCACCGGCCACGTCGAAGAGCCCATTCTTGGAGCCCTGGCGAAAGTGACGGCGTTGGAAGCGATCGCCGCAGAACGCGGTGTCGGCGCAGAGCAGGCGATCGCGGTGGGCGACGGGGCCAATGACCTCGGGATGATCCAGCGCGCCGGCACCGGCATCGCGCTGCACGCCAAGCCGGCAGTCGCCGCGCAAGCGCCCCACCGCATCGACCACGGCGACCTGACGGCGCTGCTGTTTGTTCAGGGCTACAGGCGGGACAAGTTCCAGCAATAGATCCCGGCATCGCCTCAGTCGATCGGCACCACGACGAAGCGCAAATCGCCATTGGCCGAGGCCAGGAGCAGCAGCGCGTTCTTGCGACCGTCCTCTTTCAGCTTGGCGATCTTGCTCGCGACCTCCTTGGCGCTGGACACCTCTTCCTGGGCGACTTCGCGTATCGTCACGCCGGCTTCGATGCCCTTTTCGGCGGCTCCTGAATTCGGCTTGACCGCGGTGATCACCACGCCTTTGGCGTCCTCGGCCAGGCTATATTGCTCGCGCAGCGGGCCATCCAGATCGGTGAGCGTCATGCCAAGGATTTCGACGCTCCCCATCTTGGAATTCTTGTCGCCGCTTGGTTTCGTCGAACTCCCCGTCGATTCCCCGGCCTTTTCCATCAGCTTTTCGCCGTCCTCCAGCCGGCCGAGGGTGACCTCGACCGCCATCGACTCGGCGGGATCGGCGGCGGCAGCCTTGCGCAGGATCTCCACCGGAACCGTCTGGCCGACGGGCGTCTCGGCGACGATGCGCGGCAGATCGCGGGACGTATCGATTTCGCGCCCGTCGAAGCTGACGATGACGTCGCCGACCTTCAACACACCGTTGTCGGAAGGGCCGCCGGGAACGATGCCCATCACCACCGCGCCCCTGGCTTTGCCGATGCCCAACCCCTTGGCGATGTCGTCGGTGACCGCCTGCAGCCGAATGCCGAGCCAGCCGCGCCGGGTCTCGCCGAACTCGCGCAGCTGGTCGATGACATTGACTGCGAGCTTCGACGGAATCGAGAAGCCGATGCCGATCGAGCCGCCGGTCGGCGAGATGATGGCGGTGTTGATGCCGACGACATTGCCGTGCATGTCGAACAGTGGGCCGCCGGAGTTGCCGCGATTGATGGCCGCGTCCGTCTGAATGAAATTGTCGTAGGGACCCGCGTTGATATTGCGGCCGCGGGCCGAGACGATGCCGATCGAAACCGAACCGCCGAGGCCGAACGGATTGCCGATCGCCATCACCCAGTCGCCGATCCGCAGACTTTCCGAATCGCCGAACTGGACGGCGGTGAGCGGCGTTTCCGACTCGACCTTCAACACCGCAAGGTCAGTCTTCGGATCGGTGCCGAGCAGCTCGGCTTCGAGCTGCGTGCCGTCGGGAAAATTCACGGTGATCTTGTCCGCGTCGGCAATGACATGATTGTTGGTGATGACGATGCCGCTCGAATCGACGACGAAGCCGGAACCGAGCGATTGCAGGCGCCGCTCGCCGGCCCCGTCTTCCTGCTTCAAGAGATCGTCGAAGAAGTCCTGCAGCGGCGAGCCCTCGGGCGCCTCCAGCTTCGGCACGCCTCGTCCGGGCATATCGACATTCTGCGACGTTGAGATGTTGACCACCGCGTCGAGCAGCTTTTCAGCCAGATCCGCGACCGATTCCGGTCCCTTAAAGGGCGACGAGCCCGGAGTCTGCGGCGGCGTCGCGACGTCTGTCTTAGGGTCGGCGCCGTCGACGGGGGGCGCGGGAAGCGCCGGCACGACGGCGTCGGGCGCCGGCACCGGATCAACCGGCTGCGCGTGGGTCGCGATCGGGGCAAAAACCGACGTGGCCGCCAGAACGAATCCAGCCGTGGCGGCAATCGAAAAGCGGCGCAGGCGGATTGTCATCATATGTCCTTTCGCAGGCTCGACACGGCGCCTCAAGCGCCGCGCGGCCACCTCATAGACGTGACCTCGAAAGGCCACGGAATCAAGAAGTATACGGCAAGGTGAAGCGTTGGTGATGGAAGCCACCCTGCACCCGTCCCGGCGTCCTGCGGTTGAGCGTCGCAGCATGTTGCTCCCTCGCCCTATGAGATCCGGGTCAGACCGGCATCCGCATCCCTTGGCGCAAGACCGACAATCGCGAAGCGTTTCCAGGAGTCGGTCCACACTTGATCGACGCTCCACGCGCTAGCGGCGGCAACGGCGGCGAAGCCTTCCAGCGAATATTTGCGCGAACTTTCGCTGTGGATCGTTTCACCGGCGGAGAAATCGAAGCGATGGCCGTCGATCCTGACGGTCCGGTCGTCGAGGCTCTTCAGGTGCATCTCCACCGCCGAGGTCTCGTCGTTCCAGCGCGCCTCGTGGACGAAGCGATCGAGAGGAAAGTCGGCCTCCAGCTCCCGGTTGATCCGGGCAAGAAGATTGAGGTTGAACGCCGCGGTCACGCCGTCTCGGTCGTCATAGGCGGCAAGGAGAATGCCGAGATCCTTCTTCAAGTCTATGCCGACTACCGCCCGCCCGCCGGACCCAGCGTGACGGCGCATCCGCCGCAAAAACGCATCGGTGTCGGCGGCGTCGAGATTGCCGATCGTCGAGCCGGGGAAAAAGCCGCAGCGCAGCCCATCGCTCGGAACATCCGCCGGCAGATCGAAATCGATGGTGAAGTCGGCGATCACCGGCACCACCTCAAGAGCCGGAAAGCGGCTTTCGATGCGGCGCGCCGACTGGCTCAGGAAATCGCCGGAGATATCGATCGGCACGTAAAGCGCCGGCTCGCCAAGTGCCTCCAGCAGGATTTCGGTCTTGATACCGGCCCCGGCGCCATATTCGAGCAGCGTGACGTGGGAGCCGCAAAAGGCCGCGATCTCCTCCGCTTCCGAGCGTAATATCCCGGTCTCGGTGCGGGTCGGATAATATTCGTCGAGCCCGGTGATCTCCTCGAACAACTCCGAGCCGCGGTCGTCGTAGAGCCAGCGGCTGGGCAGCACCTTGCGCGGCTGCGACAGCCCCGCGATCACGTCGGCGCGGAACGCTTCCCGCTGCCGATCGACCAACTCGGCCTGATCGAGCATCTCAGACGTCCTCCGCCAGCCGCAGACCGGAAAACTGCCAACGCGCGTCTGGCGGGAAGAAATTCCGGTAAGTCGAGCGGATATGACTCGCCGGCGTCACGCAGGAGCCGCCGCGCAAGACGAACTGGCCGCACATGAACTTACCGTTATATTCGCCCACCGCGCCTTCGGCCGGCTTGAAACGCGGATACGGGGTGAACGGGCTCCGCGTCCATTCCCAGACCTCGCCGAACATCTGACGGAGCCCCTCCCCGGCCGCAGCGGCCGGCTTCGGCCGCAAGCGACCGGAATCGGCGAAGTTGCCCTCCAGCGTCACGTCGCTCGCCGCGTGCTCCCACTCCGTTTCGCTGGGCAGGCGCCGCCCGGCCCACGTCGCGAAGGCGTCGGCCTCGAAATAGCTGACATGGGTGACCGGCGCCGATCGGTCGACCGGCTGCGCGCCGCGCAGCGTCATCGTCCAATACTCACCATCCCGCTCGTTCCAGTAGAGCGGCATCGACCATTTTTGCGCCAGGATCGTCGCCCACCCGGCCGAAAGCCACAACAGCGGATCGCGGTAGCCGCCATCGGCGATGAACTCCATCCACTCGCCGTTGGTAACCAGCCGGTCGGCCAGCCGGAAGGGCTCGGTCAGCGCGCGGTGCCTTGGGCCCTCGCAGTCGAAGGCAAAGCCCTCCCCGTCATGGCCGATCTCGACGATGCCGCCCTCGTAGCTACGATAGCGCGCCGGGTCGGGCTCGCCGTTTCCAACGCCGAGCGGCTCCGGATCCTTATAGGCGGGCCGCATCGGGTTTTGCGCGAACAGGTGCAGGATATCGGTCAGGAGCAGTTCCTGATGCTGCTGTTCGTGATGGCAGCCGAGTTCCACCAGTTCGGCCACTGCCGGCGACGGGCTGGCATTCAACAAAGCCACGACGGCATCATCGACATGGTCGCGATAGGCGAACACCGCATCCAGCGACGGCCGCGTGATCATGCCGCGCATCGGACGAGGATGCCGCTCGCCGATCGTCTCGTAATAGGAGTTGAAGAGGAAGTTGAAGCTTTCGTCGAACACCCGGTAGCCCGGAACGTTCGGCGCGAGCACCATGGTCTCGAAGAACCAGGTCGTATGCGCGAGATGCCATTTGGCGGGACTTGCGTCCGGCATCGATTGCACGGTCGCGTCGGCATCCGACAGAGGCGCGCCGAGACCGCAGCTCGCCTCTCTGACGGCACCATAAAGCTTCAGCGTCTGTGACGAGTCGGCCGAGCGGCTGGGGGAAGTAGCGACCATGACAACGGGTCCTTGTTCCAAGACTTCGCTTCAGCGAGCCATCCGGACATCGAGGCTCGCTGCGATCAGCCCCTGCAGCCCGCAGAAGCACGAAGGGCATGACGTAGCCCACGCAAAGCATCCTGCAAGGCGATCACGATCATTCTATCGGTCGGCGACCCACGATGCCTTTCGTCTCAGGCCGGATTTTAAGGTGATCGCTTCAGGGAGGACCAGACGCGTCGCAACATTGTGATGCGCGGCTGACAGGTCGACGCGTCTCGCGGGGCCGGCATCGCGCCTTCGGACCTGCAACGGCAGCGACACAGCGGCTGTCCAGAGCGCCGAATCGCCGGACGACCGACCGACGGGACGTCAAATCCGGAAAATGCGACTTCTTCAATTCATCGAGAGGGTTATCGCCGGGTTAGCCAAAAAGACCGAGGGCGTAAAAACCACAGGGTCAGGCGCAAGCCACCGTCAGTGGCGCACGAGCCAGACCAGACCGACACCGAGGATCATTGCGACGAGCCCACCGGCCCGCATCGAGGCATCCGGCATCGCCTCGGCCATCCGGCCGATCCGCCGGATCGTGTCGGGAGACATGCAATAGACGACGCCCTCGATCACCAGAAGGAGACCGAGGGCGGCAACGAAATCCGTCACTGGGTGGCGGCAGCCGGTTGATCGGCCTCAGCCGCCGCGCCCTGTTCGGCGGTGGGCGCCGCGTCTGACGCGGGCGCCAGTTCAGGGGCGGCCGCAGCCGCCTCGCCGCTCGTCGCCGAGTCCGTCGACGAAGGCGCGGCCGCTTCGGGCTGCGCCGGCGCTTCGGCGGATGGCTGTGCGCCCAACAGATTGGCCCCGGACGTACCGATTCCCTCTTCCGAGCCACCATCGGCCCTGAAATAGCGGAAGAATTNCTTCGGCGGATGGCTGTGCGCCCAACAGATTGGCCCCGGACGTACCGATTCCCTCTTCCGAGCCACCATCGGCCCTGAAATAGCGGAAGAATTCGGAGTCCGGCGACAACACCAGGGTCGTTCCGGAATTCGTCATCGCTTCCCGATAGGCCTGCATCGACCGGTAGAAGTCGAAGAACTCCGGGTTCCGGCCGTAGGCTTCCGCGAAGATGCGGCTGCGCTCCGCTTCACCCTCACCCTGCAGGATCTCGGCGTCGCGCTGCGCCGAGGCGACCGTTTCGACGACCTCGCGATCGGCGGCGGCACGAATTCGGCGGGCGGCAACCTGGCCACGCGCCCTGAGGCGTTCCGCCTCGGCGAGGCGCTCAGCCTTCATGCGCTCGTAGGTCTGTTGCGAGACCTCCTGCGTCAGATCGGTGCGGCGAATCCGCACGTCGGTCAGCTCGAGGCCGAGCGAGGTGGCGTCCGGCCGAAGCTGGTCGCGCACCTGGCGCATCATGTCGGCGCGCTCCTCGGACAAGGCAGCCTCGAAGCCGCGCAGGCCGTAGACCCGACGCAATGCCGCGTCGAGGCGGGTGCGCAGACGCTGTTCGGCCTGCTCGACCGATCCCGAGACCGTCAGCGCGAACCGAGCCGCGTCCGAGATATGGTAGACGAGAAACGCGTCGACCTCATAGAACTTGCCGCCGGACACCTGAACCCGGATGTTGTCGAGATCGAAGCGCAACAACCGGTCGGGGAGCTTCCTGACATTGTCGGCACCAGCGAAGGAGAAGGGCAGCTTGAAGTTCAATCCCGGCGCGTCGACAACGCGCTGAATTTGGCCAAAGCGCAGAACGACGGCCTGCTCCTTCTCGTTGACGATAAAGATCGAGTTCCACAGGAGAAGCAGAACGACGGCAGCCGCGATGACGATCGCGTAAAAGCGGTTGTTCATCAGTTTGCTCCCTGCGGGGCCGGTGCCGCCGTCTCGCCGGAGTTCGCACTATTATCCGATCGGCTCGGACGCTGCAGTTCGTTCAGCGGCAGATAGGGCACGACCCCTTGGGTCCCGCCGGCGCCTTTCTCGACGATCACCTTGTTGGAATCGCGCAAGACCCCTTCCATGGTTTCGAGGAACAGACGCTTGCGCGTCACGGCCGGAGCCGCTTCGAATTCCTTCAGGATCGACGAAAAGCGCTGCGCCTCACCTTCGGACTCCTGGACGACCCGGTTCTTGTAACCGGCCGCATCCTCGCGGACCTGGGCCGCCTCACCGCGGGCCTGGCCGACCTTGTTGTTTCTGTAGCGATTGCCTTCCTCGACGAACCGGTCCTCGTCCTGTTCGGCGCGCTGCACCTCGTCGAACGCGTCCGCGACCTGGCTCGGCGGTGCGGCGTCCTCGATCGAAATCCCGTTTATCCGAAGACCGGCACCATATTCGTTCATGGTATCCTGGGTGATCTGACGCACCTCCTCGGCGATCCCGGCGCGATCGTCACGGAACACGTCCTGAACCGGGCGACGCCCGACCACTTCGCGCATGGCGCTTTCCGAAACCTGCTGCAGCATGGCAACCGGATCCTGAACGTCGAAGAGATAATTCGCCGGATTGTCGACCTGATAGAGAACCGCGAACTGCACATCCACGATGTTCTGATCACCCGACAGCATCAGACCGGAGTTCTCTCCACGCTGGCCGCTGCCAAGCGTCATCTGACTCTCGACGACCGGCACCGTATCTACCGTCTCAAGCGGCCACAGCATGAAATGCAGTCCGGGCTGGGACAATTCCTGCTTAGGCTTGCCGAACAACATCTCGACGCCGACCTCGTCCGGCTGGACGGTGTAGACGGACTTGAAGAGCCACAGCACCAACAGACCGGCAAAGATGAGAATTCCCCAGGCCGCAAAGCCCGGCACGCCGGAACTCCCGCCACCACCGCCGCCGCCGGGTATCGCCCGTCGCAGCCGGTCCTGACCACGTCGCAGGATGTCCTCCAGATCGGGAGAGCCCCCAGCGCCGCCGGTTGGCCGTGGGCCTTGCGGACGTTGGCCCCAAGGACCCCCATTGCCGCCATTGCCGCCGCCTTTCCAGCCGCCGCCGTCGCCGGTCTGATTGCTCCAGGGCATCGATATCCTTCCAGTTCCGAGAAATCCGTGGCCGTCGCCTGCGACGATCCAAGCGTCAATCTGTTAGTGTCCTTATAGGAACTGCCAAATCCGCTTTCAACGCAGGCGCAACCGTTTCATCTCCCTAGGCGTCATGATGGTGAACGGCAACCTCGGATCGGCGCACATTTCGGAAACGACGAGCGCCCCCGACTCGACCTCAACTCCGGCGCCGCTCGTAGATGATGAAGCGGCTGTCGGCGCTGTCGTTCTCGGAGCGCGGACAGGTTTCTTCGTGAAATTTGTGCCAGACGGCGGGATCGATCGCGGGAAATATCGCATCCCCCTCCACCACGGCGTCGATCTCCGTCACCATCAGCCGATCGGTTCGGTCGAGAAGCAGGCGATAGATTTCGGCGCCACCGACGATCGCGACCTCGTCGGCTCCGCGCTTTTGCGCACATTCGAATGCGCGGTCCAACGCCGTCTCCGGCGAGTGCGCCAGCAGCGCCCCTTCATAAGGCAGGTCGGCCGAACGGGTCAGCACGATCGTGTCGCGTCCGTCGAGCACCCGACCGATCGCGTCGAGCGTCTTACGCCCCATGATCATCGGCTTGCCCATGGTCAGACGACGGTAGCGCTTGAGGTCGCTCGGCATGCGCCATGGCATCGCGCCGTCCTTGCCGATGATGCCGTTGCGGGCCATCGCGACGATGGCGACGAGTTCGGGCTGGCGCATCAGACAGCCACCTTTGCCTTGATGTGTCCGTCAGCCTCGTAGCCTTCGAGGCCCATATGCGCGATGCGGAAGGCGAACAGGTCGGTGATCTCGGGATCGAGCCACAGCGTCGGCAGTGGACCGGGCTTGCGGGTCAGTTGCAGCCGCGCCTGCTCGAAATGATTGGCATACAGATGCGCGTCTCCCAAAGTGTGCACGAAGTCACCTGGCTTAAGGCCGGTCGCCTGGGCGACCATCGCGGTCAAAAGCGCATAAGAGGCGATGTTGAACGGTACGCCGAGGAAGATGTCCGCCGAGCGTTGATAGAGCTGGCACGACAGCCGCCCGTCGGCGACGTAGAACTGGAACAGGCAATGGCAGGGCGGCAGCGCCATCTCGTCGACCAGCGCCGGGTTCCAGGCCGTGACGATCAGTCGGCGCGAATGCGGATTGCGCCGGATCTCGTCGACGACCTTGGCGATCTGATCGATGTGGCCACCGTTATAATCGGGCCAGGAGCGCCATTGCGCCCCGTAGACCGGGCCGAGGTCGCCGTTCTCGTCCGCCCACTCGTCCCATATGCGGACCCCGTTCTCCCTGAGATAGGCGATGTTGGTGTCGCCCTGCAGAAACCACAGCAGTTCGTGGGCGATCGACTTCCAGTGCAGCCGCTTCGTCGTCAGCATGGGAAAGCCGGCGGACAGATCGAAGCGCATCTGATGACCGAAGACCGAGCGGGTTCCCGTGCCGGTCCGGTCGGAGCGGTCGGTCCCGTGGTCTAGGACATGGGCGAGAAGATCCAGATACTGGCGCATGGCGACATTCCCTCCGGTTCAGGCAAGACCGGCTCTCGGCAGATTACTGCGGCGACGTCCTCGATCGGGAGCGCGTGTTATCAGAGTTTGATCGGCGAAACGATCGATGAAGACGGTAACCGGAGAAGCCGGCCGACAGGGGCCTTGCGACCCGAAATCCTCCCAGCCGGCCGTCCCCGGCTGTTCAGTTGATCGACTTTGACCGATTCCCTCAAGTTTCGGAAGCGTCTAGCCCTTTTCATGCCGTGACGATCCCCTTATATTGCGCGTGCCGGCTTTCGGGTCGGCTATGGCGATAAACGGCCGATGTAATAAACCTATCGGACCCGGGGGCGGTACCCGGCGCCTCCACCTGGACCCACGTTTCGCTTCGCATGAGCGGTGGGTCCAGGCGGGGGCGAAATAGGATCGACGAGGGCGTAAAGATCGGACTTTTGCTCGGCATGGTACCACCGTTATCGGGCTGTTTTATAGTTGCAAACGACAACTATGCGGAAGCACGTCTCGCTGCGTAAGCAGTGTGATCGCTTCAATTCAAGTCCTGGGGGTTCGCACTTCTAGGCGGGGTTCGGAGGCACCTGGCAACAGAAGCCTCCACTTTTTTATGGGGTGCGTTTGAACCGCCCGCCCCCTCCGCAGCTACGAGAATTCAGGACACCGCAATGGGCCAGGACCTTATCCGTTACGATGTTCTCGCGCAGGAGGCGCTGCGCGGCGTGATCCGAAAGGTGATCGGCGAGGTCGTCAAGACCGGCCTTCCGGGCGAGCATCATTTCTTCATCACCTTCCTGACCTCCGCGCCGGGTGTGCGCATTTCCTCGCGGTTGCGCGAAAAATATCCCGAGCTGATGACCATCGTCATCCAGCATCAATATTGGGACTTGCAGGTCACCGACACGACCTTCGAAGTCGGCCTGTCCTTTTCCGACATCCCCGAACGTCTGCTGATTCCCTTTGCCGCGATCCGGGGCTTCTATGACCCGGCGGTGAACTTCGAACTCGAATTCGACGTCAGGGGGATCGACGCCGCCAACGAGCAGTTGGATGCCCCGGAGGAAGGCGAATCGCACGGCCCGGTTCTGGTTGGCTCGCCAACCCAGATTACTCCGGCCAAGGCCGCGACGAAGCCGAAGGGCAAGAAGTCGCCCAAGGATAAGCCGAAGACCACGACCGAGAGCGAAGAGGCCGGGGACGAAGCGCCGGAAAAGAAAGATGCCGACGTCGTCTCCCTCGACGCGTTCCGCAAGAAGACCTGAGCCCGGCGATGTCCGCCGACATCGTCAATCTCCGGCTCGCCCGCAAACGGCAGCGGCGTGGCGCGGCGGAGCTTGAAGCCGACGCCAATCGAATCCGGCATGGAACGCCGAAAGCGCTGCGGGACGAAGCCCGTGTCGAGCGGGAGCGTGCGAGCCGTCTGTTGAACGGTGTGAAGCGCGACCGTGCGGCGCCGATTGAAGCCGAACCGTCCGCACCTGCCCGTAAGAGCCCGGGCGAGACCGGCAAGCCGTCGTGATCGTCAAGCGCTCGCTGGCGATCCGTGGTCATGCGACATCGATCAGCATCGAGGACAAATTCTGGAACCGCCTGCGCGCGATCGCAGCGGCACGCGGTCTGGCGCTCGCCGCGCTGGTGGCGGAGATCGATGCGGCCCGCGCGCCGAACACGAACCTTTCCTCCGCCATCCGGCTGTTCGTTCTGGACGAGGCGCTGGCGCGCGCCGA
Organism: Aurantimonas sp. E1-2-R+4; assembly: GCF_036549515.1. Taxonomy (NCBI): domain Bacteria; kingdom Pseudomonadati; phylum Pseudomonadota; class Alphaproteobacteria; order Hyphomicrobiales; family Aurantimonadaceae; genus Aurantimonas; species Aurantimonas sp. E1-2-R+4. The sequence continues at coordinate 131,210 of NZ_JAZHLK010000004.1, forward strand.
TCCTCCATCCGGGGGACACGGCTGACTCCATCGGGCGTCATGCCGATTTGCGCCGCATGAACCCGCGCGTTGCATTCGGCCGGAGAGACCCTTTCAGCGTAGGCGGATGAGCTCATGTCACCGCGAGTTGGTATCAAAACTCCAGCGGATTCTCGACGCCCGGCAATGAGGGAAAGCGGGTTTTCCCACCCGACGGCGCGCTGGGAAGCGGCCTGTCGAAGTCCAGCCTCGGCGCCGCGCTGGCGCTCGGTGCCGGCGGCGGCTGGCTTTGCTGCTGGCGTCGGCGTTCCGCGGCTTGGCGTTGGCGTTGAGCTTCCGCTTCGGCTTCGCGGCGGCGCGCTTCCTCCGCCTCTTTGCGACGCGCTTCTTCGTTCTGCCGCGCCTCTTCTTCCTCCGCGCGACGCGCTGCCGCCTGTTCTTCCCGCAGTCGCGCCGCTTCGGCCGCCGCCTGCTCCGCCCTGAGCCTCTCGGCCTCCTCGGCGGCACGCTGCTCTTCCGCGATCCGCATCGCCTCCGCCGCCCGCCAGCGGTAGAATCGCGCTTCACGCCGCAGCCGCAGGGTCTCCTGAAGGCTCTCCTGCATCGCCTCCACCCGCGCCTGTTCACGCTCCAGCGCGCGCACCGCGAGGTAGTTGGCGAGCGCCGTCGCATCGACCAAAAGCGCCGGCTCGGCAAGCGGGCCGGTCAGGGAATAGAACACCGTCGGCTCAGCCCCTTCCACGCGGTCGTCACCGGGTTCGATGGCCAGTGTGAGATCGGCGGCGACCGTCAGATCGGTCAGGTCCACGGTCCCGTCCAGGGTCAGTTTCTCATCGCCGTCCTTTATGCTGACCGGCGCAAAGCGGGCGCGCCCCGCCGTCACGGAGAAGGCGCTCGTTGCGGCCGGAACGGCAAAGCTGGTTTCGGCCGACAGAGCCCGCAGCGTCGCGCCGGTATCAGTGTCGGGCTTGAAGCCCTCCTGATCAGCCGCCGCAAGCAGCGGCCGGAATACCCCCTGCGGCACGCCGGGCACGCGCGCATTGGCGATCGCGACCTGACCGGCGCCGGTTAGACCCGATACCAGCGCCCCATAGGACTGGCCGGTACTGTCGAGCCGGATATTGCCATCGAGACTCGCAGTCGCCCCATCGACTGCCAGATCAGGCCAGAATTTGGCGAGATCGAAGCCGCTGGCCTCGGCTTCGAGCGTCCATCCGCCAATGCCGTTGGCATTGCGCAGCATTAGCCGGCCGTCGAGACGTCCGCCCGCCGCGGCGACGCTCGCTTCGTCGAAGGTCAGATTGCCCGCGTCTGCCGACATCCGGGAGGCAAAATCCGTCATGACCGGACCACCAAGGTCGAGCTGCGCGGCGGTAAGCGCCACCGAAAAATCGAGACCGGCAAGAGAACTCGGCCGGAACGCCTCGCTTGGCCAAAGTCGCTTTGGGTCGCCGTCGTCGAGCGCGCGCCCATAGACCAGGCTCGCAAGCCACGGCATCGACAATTTGTCGAGGCGCACCGTCCCCTCGAAAGGTTGCCCGCGTTGTTTTCGCAAGGTGGCGTCGATCGTCGAACCGGCGATCTGGCCGCCCAGGTCGCGGATGGTCCAGTCACCTCGCTCATAGACGACCGTCCCGGTCAGATCGAGCGGGGCGGCGTCGAGCGACGCGCCAAGTTCGACGCCGCTCGTGCGCAGCCATGGCAGCGCGTCGCCGCTCTTGACATAAAGCAAGACGTCACCGCCGGAAACTCCCTCGGGCGTCACATCGAGGGTACCATCCAGACTGATTTCACTTCCCGGCGCGCGCAATGTCGCCGAGGCGACGATGGGCCCGGTCGCCGAGGCCGACAAAGACAGCTCCGCTTCCAGCGGCGCCGGCGCGCCGGCTTCGATGGCTGTCAGCCCGAGCTGGCCGAGCAACACTGTCGGCCGATCGTTCTCCAGACGCAGATCGAGACCGAACCGACCACTTTCCGCCCGCGCGTTGAGGCCATTCTCGATCGACGCCAACAGATCGATCTTGCTGCCATTGGCGGTCCCGTCGAGACGCACCAGCAGGCTCGGCGGTTGTCCCGCCTTGCCTCCAATCGTCTCCACCGCGCCAGCGAGGGCCAGCGGCGCCAGACGCGCCGCCTGCCCGTCGATCGCTTCAAGCAGGGGTACTCCCGGAAACCGCGATCGCAGAAATTCGAAGAATTGCTCCGGCTTGCCGGAATCGAGCGCCACGGCGAGCCGCCCGCGCGCATCGCCGCTCAGTTGCGACAGCTCCCCCCGGGCCGACAGGCTGGCGCCAGCGAGACCGTCGACGTCGAGCTTGCCGATCGCCAGCGTGTCGCCGTCGTAGCGGATATCGCCGTCGATGCGCTCGGCCGAGGCATTGCGGAACGTCACCGGGCCGGCGGTCAAGGCCACATCGAACTGGTCGGCGTTCGCCAGGGCGTCCGACGGGCCGGTAAACAGTCGCGTCAGGGCCAGAAGCGCATCGAGATCGACCTTCCCCCCCTCCATATCCGCCGCGATCGTCGTCCGCTCGCCTACCCTGGAGCGCTCCAGCCGGCCGGTAAGTTGGTCGCCACCGATATCGAGTTCCAGGTCGGTGAAGACCTGTTTCTCGGCGGTCAGCACCGTCTTCGCCGCCAACCCGGCGCCGGCCAGGGCGCGCACCGACGGGTCGACATCGCCGGTCAGCCAGTCGGAAAAGCCGGATGGTTGGCGGGAGGCCACAAGCAGGTCGCCGCGAAAGCCGAAGCTCTCGTCGAGATCGACGACGCCGCTCGCTTCCAGCCGGGTCCGGCCCGGCAGTTCCGCCGCGAAGCGGGCCAGCGTCCAGCCGGAATCGGTCGGGCTTGCCGAAAACGCGACATCGCGAATCGTCGTGTCGCCGGCGACGACCACCGGCAGCGAGATGGCCACGGTACCAGGGATCGTCGGCCTGGGTATGTCCGCGAGGACGGCGCGCACCGCCTCGAGCCGCTCCGCAAATCCGATCGCGGCGGCTTCCGGGCTCGCCTCGCCTGTCTCCGCGGCGCCGGATGCGATCGTGTCGACATCGACCTGTTCGCCCTCGAGATCCAGGGAGAAATGCGGCACCGCCTTGAAATCGAGGCGGCCTTGGCCGGTCAGGAGATAGGGTTGTTTGCTGCCGCCCGCCTGGACACGCAGGTCGAGGACTTCGGCGGCCGTGGGCGTCAGGGTCACCGCTCCGACCGCCCGGACCGGCAGGACATCCGGCTTTGCCGACGTATCGGCCGCAGTGTCGGACGATGCCGCGTCAGCCGCCGCGAACGGGTTGCCGTCGACCACCGCCGCGCCGCCCGTCGCCGCCTCCGGCAATGGCCGCCTGATGACGGCGGTTCCGGCGAATTGCGGCCGCCCGTCCTCGAACCGCGCGGCGCCGTCGAGCGCAATCTGGGTGGCGAGCGTCTCGTTGGCGGTGACGAGGCGAACCGGTACCGATCCATCCGCCTGCCGCGTTCCGGCCGCCAGCGTGAAGGCGACCGCCTCGCCGCCCAGCTTGAAGCGTCCGCTCCCATCGAGCGGCCCGGCCAGTGAGCCGGCCGACAACACCGCCTCGACGCCGGACAGCTCGTGGCTGCGTCCGGTCAGGCCGTTCTCGATACGGACCGTGCCGTTGGTGATCGCGACATTGTCGAGCACCACCGTCGCGCCGGTTGGAATCTTCGGCTTCTCCACCACCCAGTCGATCGAACCGTCCGGCCGAATCGGAATCCGGATGGAGGGCCGATCCAGCGACATCGAATAGATGAAAATCTCGCCGGAGAGATAGGGCGCGAGTTCCGCGTCCATCCGGAACCGGCCGATCGTCGCCAGCGCCGCGCCCGATTCGTCCAGCACTTCGACGTCCCCGAAGGTGACCGAGGGAAACGGCAGCAACCGCGCCGAAGCCTCGCCCCTGACGACCACGTCGCGGCCGAGAATCGCCGAGGCCTCGCGCTGGAAATCGTCGCGATAGGCGGTCCAGTCGATGAAATACGGCGCTACCAGCGCCCCGATGAGCGCCAGCACCAGGAGGCCGCCGAAAAGAACGAAGGCTCTGACCAGGATGGGGCTCCTCTTCTCGTGGTCGCAATTGCGGCGAGCCCGCGCCGTATGATGCCAAGCGCCGCTTGTCTCGCGCTGACCGCCGCCAGCCGTTCGGCCGGGCCTTCAAAGGATAGGCCAGAACCGGGCCCCGATGTCGAGACCTGACCGCGTCCCGATCAGGGCAGGATCTTGCCGGGGTTCAGGATATTGTTCGGATCGAGCGTGGTCTTGATGGCGCGCATCACGTCGACGGCGTCGCCCAGCTCGCGCCTGAGATAGCCGCGCTTGCCCTGGCCGATGCCGTGCTCGCCGGTACAGGTGCCGTCCATCGCGACAGCCCGCTCGGCAAGCCGCGCCATGAAGGCTTCCGCCGCGGCGATCTCCGCGGCGCTGTCCATGTCGAGCAGCAGCGTCACATGGAAATTGCCGTCGCCGACATGGCCGACGATCGGCGCGATCAGGCCGGCCGCATCGATGTCGCCTTGCGTTTCCGCGATGCATTCGGCCAGCCGCGACACCGGCACGCAGACGTCGGTCGCGATGCCCTTGGCGCCGGGGCGCAGCGCCAGCGCCGCCCAGTAGAACTGGTGCCGGGCCTTCCAAAGCAGCGCCCGCTCCTCGGTCCGCTTGGCGCCCTGGAACGGGCCGCCGCCGTGGTCCTCGGCGATCGCGGCGAACAACTCGGCCTGCTCGGCGACCGAATTCGCCGAGCCGTGGAACTCCAGGAACAGCGACGGCCTGGCTTCGAGGTCGAGCTGTGAATGGGCGATCGCCGCCTGCATCGACAATGTGTCCAGCAGCTCGATCCGGGCCACCGGAATCCCGGCCTGGATGGTCTGAATCACCGCGTCGCAGGCGCTTTTGACGTCCGGAAACGGGCAGACGCCAGCCAGAATCGATTCGGGAATGCCGTAGAGCTTGAGATTGAGCTTGGTGATGATGCCAAGCGTGCCCTCCGAGCCGACCAGAAGCCGGGTCAGATCGTAGCCTGCCGAGGTTTTCTTGGCCCGCCGCGCGGTGCGGATGATCTTGCCGTCGGCCATCACCGCGGTCAGCCCGATGACGTTGTCGCGCATCGTGCCGTAGCGCACGGCGTTGGTGCCCGAGGCTCTGGTGGCGGCCATGCCGCCGAGGCTGGCGTTGGCGCCCGGATCGATCGGGAAGAACAGCCCGGTGTCGCGCAAATGCGCGTTCAGCGCCTCGCGGGTGACGCCCGGCTCGACCGTGCAGTCGAGATCCTCGGCGTTGACGGCGAGCACGGCGTCCATGCGCGACAGGTCGAGCGAGATGCCGCCCTCCGGCGCGTTGACATGGCCTTCCAGCGACGAGCCGGTGCCGAAGGCGACGATCGGCGTTCGATACTCGCCGCAAAGCTGAACTAGCGTCTGCACCTCGTCCTCGGTTTCGGCGAAGAACACCGCGTCCGGCATCTGGTTCGGCAGATAGGTCGTCGAATGGGCATGGGCACGCCGCACGTCCTCGCCGGTGACCAGCCGCTCGCCGAATCGCTGCTTCAGCACCGAGACAGCGCTGGCGATGCCCTCGCGCTTGGCCGGCCGTTCCGCCAGGATGTCCGCTAACGCCATGATGCTCTCGCTCCCTTCCCGTCCGCCGCCTCGATGGATCGCCGGATTTGACTTCCCTACGCCTTGCGGCTTTCCCTTGCCGCAACGCCCTCCCGCGATGAAGAGCCCCGATGACGCCAGCGCCGCCGCAGCCGTTCCGTTCGCCCCTGATGGACCTCGAACCGCATTGGATCGACTATAACGGCCACCTCAACCTTGCCTATTATCACGTTCTGTTCGACCGGGGCATCGACGCCCTGTTCGACGCGATCGGGCTCGGCGAGCCATATCGCGCCACGCGCGGCTACACCACCTACTCCGCCGAGACCCATGTCTGCTATCTGCGCGAGGTGCCGCCGAAAGCGCGCGTCTATGCGACCGCGCAGATCATCGGCCTCGACGCAAAGCGGCTGCACATTTTCCAGGAGCTGTTCCACGAGGACGGCTGGCGCGCCGCGACGCTGGAAAGCCTCAGCCTGTCGATCGACCAGAACCATCCGTCGGGGGAGCCGAAGGTCGCGCCCTTCCCCGCCGACGTGTTCGCAAGGGTGGCGGCGGTGGCGGCGGAACACGCGAAGCTGCCGATGCCGGACCGGCTGGGACGAGCGGTGCGGTTGGGGCGGGGGTGAGGGTGAGGGTGAGGGATATGGTTCTGCACTACGGCCTTGGCGATCGCCTCGCGGCTGATGACCCCGACAATGTCCTCGGACCATGGCAGGAATGGCCTGAAGGTGAGCGGGAACGACCGCACGGATCGGTCTTTACCGTGGCGGCAAACCCATTTCCACGAGGCGGTCCAGCTGGACTGTGATCCCCGCTACCAGCGCGGGCCATTTCGGAAAGTAGAACGAGTACTTGATCACATTATGGGTCAATTCGGGCCGGATCGTCAGCGCCTTTGACAAAGCCCGGTCCGCCACCGGCTGATCGTCACGTTTGAGCGCGACTACGGCGACTGCGATATGGACGAAGGCTTCCGCGCCGGGAAGCCGGCTGGCGGCATCAAGATGCTCGCGGACATTTTCGCCCAATTCCATATCCCGCATCCAGAGGGCCATGACGACCATCCAATGGAAGGACCAGGCCACCGGGTCCCTTGGGCTGAGGCGAATGGCCTCCAGCCCCGCTCGCAGCATCTCGTCCGTATCGGGCTCGGCCTGGAAGAGATTGACGAATGTCTGGGCGCTGTAGACGGCAGCATCATTGTCGTTCAATGCCACGGCCCGGGCGAGGGCGTCGCGCGCATCCGCTTCGGCGCCCCGGATGGTAAGGAGCCGAGCGAGGGCGACATAGCCGGTCTCGAGCCGATCGTCGAGCCGTATCGCCATGCGGGCATGGTAGATGCCCGTCAGCATTTCGGCCCCGGGATCACTGCTCCGCCCGGAATAGATTCTCATTGAATGCCACTGACCCAGCAGGGCGTGGGGGAGCGCGTAGGCGGAATCGGCCTTGGTGGCGGAATGGAAAAGATCGAAGGCCGTGTGGATTCCTTCGATTGTCCGGGCCTCCATTTCGGAAAGGCCACGCTGGCACATTTCCCAGGCCGATAGGTTTTCGGGCGGCTTACGACGGGAGACCTGGCGTTCGTGTGCGCCGATTTCGGGAGCAAGGCGGGTGACGACCCGTCGGGTGATGTCATCCTGAAAATCGAAGAGGGAGGCCCTGTCCCCATCATACCTGTCGGACCATATCTGTTCGACGGTATCTGCTTCGATCAATTGTACGGAGACTCGCAGGCGATCTCCCGCTCCACGGACAGCGCCCTGAACCACATATCGCACACGCATATCCTGTGCGATCTGGCGAATATCCTTCTCACCCCCCCTGTAGGAAAAGCTCGATCCACGGGCGATGACGAACAATGAGCGGAAGCGTGACAGTTCGTTGATGATCTCGTCGGCGATTCCCTCGGCCAGAAATGAGTTCTCTCCCGAAGCCGACGCATCGTCGAAGGGCAGCACGATCACGGACGGGCGGTCGGCGCTTCCCGGTTGCACTGCGGCGCCGGCATCTTCCACACCGGTTTCGACCTGCCAGACCTCGACCGGAAACGGGATGTTGCGCACGAACTGCTTGCCGCGCGGGCAGACGCTCAGCTCGGTGTCGGCGAAGAGCATGTCGCGAACCGATCGCGAAATACAGATGCCGTTGGGAGGGCACAAGGTCTCCAAACGCGCGGCGATGTTCACCACATCGCCCAATACGTCGTCTCCGTCGATCAAGACGCTCCCGTGGTTCACGCCGATGCGAAAGCGGATACGGTTGTCATCGCACCGGCCCGCTTCGTGGCGGTGAACTGCCCGCTGCACGACCTGTCCGGCGCGAACGGCCGCCATAGGATGGGGGAATTCGACCAGAAGGCCATCGCCCATCGTCTTGATGATCCGCCCTCCTCCGGCAACAACGGCGGGATCGATGATATCCAGACGCAATTCGCGCAGGCGGGTAAATACCTCTTCCTCGGCTCTCGCGACAAGCCGCGAAAAGCCCGCGACATCCGCGGCGACGATCGTCGTTGCCTTGCGCTCCATCACATGCACGCCTGCCTCTGCACCCCATAGGCGTGGTGCAGCTTCCCTTCTGTAGGTCCGACGACGCCCCGTCAGATCACCCGATCGATCCTCTCGATCGTCGTATTCAGCGTGACGTTGAGGGGCACCTTCGTCCTCATTTCCTCCCACAGTGCGAGCCACCCCTTCGACAGGACCGTCACCATCGGCGTTGCGTCCTTGCTCTTGTAGCTTTTCAGGATTGCCTTCGTCAGTGGCAGCGATATCCAGATCATACCATAATAGGCAGGTATGTGCTTCAGCGGGCCGTACCCCTGCACGGAGTAGGAATATTCCAGCAATCCGGTGAGGATCAGCAGATCGTTTCGCTCGAGAAAATCATAGAAGCTGGAATAGCGTTTATCGAGAAGTTTCTGCGGTGGATGGAAGGGCAAGGGCAGTTCACTGCCTAAATATTGATGTACCAAAACATCGTATTTACCTAGTGCCTCCCCGATTTTCCTCTCCGTTTCCTTGGCCCTTCGGGGATCTGGCTTCTCGCCATTTGCAACCTGCCCTTTCAAAATGACGTATTCATCGTAGGAAATTGTGGCTTCCGACAGGTGGATACCAGGCGTGAGGCCTTCGGCTACCATCCCACGAAAACTGCGGTTTTCAGGATCGGAGTGATCTTTCATTATGTAAAAGCCATGACGGCAATTGCCTTCCAGGAAGCGCCCCAGTGCCGTGACCATTTTGTCATAGGCGGGTGAAAGGTAGCAGGTCCCCAGTTCGCAGGCGGTGGCAGCGCCGCTGTCATGGGGTGACGGCTCGTGAAGTGTGACCGTATGGGTCTTGCCTCCGATACGATCACTGGATTCGAGGATCTCCACGTTTCGGTATCCCCGCTCCTGCAAGCGGTGGGCGAACAGCAAGCCGCTGGGCCCCGCCCCCAGAACGATGATTGACGCCGAGAGGTCAGAAGGAAGGCGCCAGCCGAGCTTCTGCTGTTCTTCCAGCAACATGCCGCCGTATTGCCAGCATTGCAGGACGGATTCAAAGCAGGTGGAGCCATGAACGTAAATCGTATGGCCCGTTCCTTGTACACCCAGATAGTGCCACGGCATCTTCGCCGTCAGGCCATCATTGGTGAAATGGTCGAAATAGGGCGTCGTCAGAGAGATCGGCTGACCGCTATCGTCGTGAACCACCTCGAATTCCGGGTAAGGCCACCACTCCAGTTGCGGAAGCGTGTCATGCAGATTCCGCAGGAACTGCTCATTGGTCCAGGGCGTCCCTGCCGCGCCCTGAAGCTGGTAGACGGTCACCAGATTCTCGACCATGCCGTTCGCGGTTTCAAGCGAGAACTGCTTGGCGGTTTCGTTGCGGTAGCCGCTGACTGCCCCGCCCATCTCATCGATGGCATCCGGATTGAGGATGATCCCGAATTCCGGCTTTGAGCTGGGCACCTTCACTTTCACCAACGTGGTGTGAAAGGTGAAGTTCGTCAGCCGAGAGAAAACCGAAACCTCCTCGCCGGTGAAGCTACAGACCATCCTGAGATTGCGGGGATCGCATGCCACGACCAACAGATCGCAGTTTTTTTCGACTGCTGGCGCGCCGTCAATCGAAACTCTCAGGCTGACGGGCGAGGCGGAATTCGCTTTTGACAAGACATCCTCCCTGGCTTTGCAGACCAAGGCCAGCCCGCTGCTTACGTTACGATAGCATGAATATTCCTCTAGGAGAGAATGGATGGCTAGGGCGTCCCTGCTCCAGGTCCCAGTGCGCATCGCGTGAGTTCCAACAAGCAGGAACGCTCGGCGTTCGCCGATCCTGAGATCGCATGCCATGCAGACACGTCAATTGCGCAGAGCCCGGTACGAAGGATCGCTCCAATATAGCTGCATCGCCAGACCGCGGCAGATCATCGCACGAAGAGGCAACGGCCTACGAACGAGCGTTTTTTGCGAATAACCCCCACCCCCTCACCCGTAATGGTTCTGCACCACCGCCTTGGCGATTTCCTCGCGGCTGATGATGCCGGCGATGTCTTCCGGCCGCGGCAGACCGCGCACGTCGTTGACGACGATCGCGTAGGAGCGGTTCCTGCGGTTCATGCGGGTGACGACGGTGTTGAGGTTGTTCTGCGTCGAGGCGATGATGAATTCGGTCGAGCCAATGTCGGCGAGCGTCTGGCTGGCAAAACGGTCGGCGCGATAGGGGATCGTGCCGAACCGCACGAAGCCGGTGATGCGGTTGCCGTCGGTCAGGATCACCCGTGTCGTCTCGACGTCGATGTGCTTCAGCGCGTCGCTCACCGTCATCGACCCCGGCAGCATCTCGAAGCTCGTTTCCATCACCTCGCTGACCGGCTGGACCAGGAACATGTTGGTGGTCCGGTCGGTCGGGATCGGCCGGCCCCGTCGTCTCAGCTTGATCGTGTAGATGTCGGACTGGATCAGCGCCCGGCGCACGCCGATGGCGATGGCGACGGCCAGCACCAGCGGCAGGATGATCTCGTAGTCGCGGGTCATCTCGAAGATCATGACGATCGCGGTCATCGCCGCGCTGGTGGCGCCGCCGACCATGGCGCCCATGCCGATGACCGCGAAGGTCTCGACGCTGAGGCCGGCGTCCGGCGCCACCATCATCCCGAGCGCGCCGACCGCTCCGCCGAGCGTCGCGCCCATGAACAGGCTCGGCGAGAAGATGCCGCCCGATGCGCCCGAACCGAGGCTGAGGCAGGTGGCGACGAGCTTGCCGGCGAACAGCAAAAGCAAGAGCAGCGCGCTGGTGTGGCCGCCATCGATGATGTCCTGGATGGTGGCGTAGCCAACGCTGTAGATGTGGTATTGCCCGCTGGTCAGCAGGAACACGTAGCCCATCAGCCCGACGCTGGTCATGCCGATGATGTTCTGGATGTAGGGATTGAGCCTGGACTGCTCGAACAGATCCTCTGACGTAGCCAGCAGCTTGACGAAGAGCCACGCCGCGACGCCCACCACCACGCCGAGCAGCGCCGCCAGAACCAGTTCGGCGCCATTCACCGCCTCGGTCTGCCCGAAGGCGCCGAGCGGTAGCAGGAACGCCGATTCGATGCCCATGGCGAGGCGGAAGACGTAGGTCGAGGTGGCCGTCGCCACGACCACCGGCAGGAAGGTGCGGGCCGAGATCTCCGGCAGCAGCACCTCGGAGGCGAACAAGACGCCGCCGAGCGGCGTGTTGAAGGTCGCCGCGATGCCGGCGCCGGCGCCGGCCGACAACAGCGTGATCTTCTGATGCCGGACGAGTCCGAGCGCCCGGGCGAAGGTCGAGCCGAAGGACGAGCCGATCTGGATGATCGGCCCCTCGCGACCGACCGAGGCGCCCGTGCCGATCGAGATCGCCGAGGCCAGCGATTTCACCACGGCGACGACGCCGCGCACGTTGCCGCCATTGTGGTAGATCGCGTACATCACCTCGGGCACGCCGTGCCCCTTGGCCTCGGGCGCGAAGCTGCGCACCAGCCAGACGACGATCAGCCCGCCGATCACCGGAACCAGGATGATCCCCGCGCCCCACGGGCTGGGGGCGCCATAGGCGTTGGGATCGAAATCGAGGCTGATTCGGCCGTAGAAGGCGAAATTGTAGATGAAGGCGATCAGATATTTGAACACGATCGCACCGAGGCCCGCGACGATGCCGACGACCAGCGCCAACAGCAGCATGAGCGGCAGCGCGACCTCGCGCTCCGGCGGCGCCTCCGCCTCCGGTGCGATTGGCGCAACGGAAGGGACGGAGAGGCTCTCGACGGACATGGCTTCGACTGACGGTGACTGGGTTGGTAAGGCGGGCGGAACGTATCTTCTCTATTTCATTGTCGTCCCGCGATGGGAAGGGCAGCGGCGCGAAGAATGCCGCTCAATGCGAATGGATCGTTAAGTGTGGTCACACCCGACTTTCCTTTCGGCGATTCCCGGCCGATAATAGGTCGACAGCGAACGTGAGAGCCGGCGAGGCGGTCGCCAGTGCGAGACGTTCCGGTTTGACGGGGCCCATGCAGCGAACCTATCCGAGCCTTCCCGCCCCGTTCGTCGCCGGCACGGTGCTCAAGCGCGATATTTTCGGCGAGATCGCCTTCGGCCATCTGGAGGGCGCGCCCGAAACGGCGGTGACGCGTCGCCGCGTCAGCCGTTCGGCGGGCTGGGCGCGGCCGCTCGCCTGGCATCTGGCCGGTCGTGAAATCCGGGCTCTGGAGGCCCTCGACGCGGTACCCGGAACGCCGAAACTGCTCGGCGTCGACGAGAGCGCGCTCTACCGTTCGTGGATCGAGGGCACGCCGCTGCATGTCGCCAAGCCGGTCGGCAACGTGGCTTATTTCCGTGACGCCAAGCGACTTTTGCGGCAGGTCCACCGCGCCGGCATCACCCACAACGACCTCGCCAAGCCGCAGAACTGGCTGATCACCCCCGACGGCACGGCCGCGCTGATCGACATGCAGCTCGCCACCATCTTCGCCCGCCGCTCCAAGCTGTTCCGCCTCATGGCGCGCGAGGACATCCGCCATCTCCTCAAGCAGAAACGCAGCTTCTGCCCGCAAGCGCTGACCCCGGCGGAAAAAAAGCTGCTGGCCACCAAGAGTTTGCCGGCGCGGCTGTGGATGCAGACCTTCAAGCCGATCTATAACGCCATCACCCGCGGGCTGTTCAACTGGTCCGACGGCGAAGGCACCCATGACCGCATGGATACCGAGGGCAAAGCGATCGGCGCGCGGCTGGCGTCCGACCCGGCGATCCTCGCCCATGCCCTGTCGCCCTTTCCCTATCCCAAGCGCCAGGGGGTCGGCATCTACGCCTTTGTCGAAACCGCTCCCGGCAATGACGCGCCCGCTCTGGAAAAGCGGCTGCTCGCCGCCGCCGCGCCGCGCCCGGATGTCGTACAGGCGGTCGAGCGTCTCCCCCGCGACGCGAGCGGGCGGGTGCGCGAGGACTTGCTGCGGCTGGTCGCCATCAACCAGGTCGACCGCATCGAGGCGCTGGCCGGCGACGCCGACGCCCTCGCCGCGACCCGCGCCATCGCCGCCAATCGCCGCAATTTCACCGACCGCCGCCTAAAGGGATAGCGAGGCCGATCTCGCCTGATATCCGCGCCGCTTTGCGGCTGAGGCGTGTCCTCGGGGCTCCTATCCTCTCAGCTCCCCGCGCCACCATCATAGTAGCGCCGATACCAGTCCACGAAAGCTTGCACTCCTTCGCGCACCGGCGTCGCCGGCCGGTAGCCGACCGCCCGCTCCAGTTCGCTGACGTCGGCGAAGGTGTCGGGCACGTCGCCCGGCTGCAGCGGCAGCAGTTCACGCTCCGCCTTGCGGCCGAGCGCCTCCTCCAGCGCCTCGACGTAATCGAGAAGTTTCACTGGCGCGTTGTTGCCGATGTTGAATAGGCGGAACGGCGCGTTGCTCGTCGCCGGGTCCGGCCGATCGCTATTCCAGTCCGGATTGGGCTGGGCGATGTTGTCGCTCGCCCGGACCACGCCTTCGGCGATATCTTCAACGAAGGTGAAGTCGCGGGTGTGGTTGCCGCCGTTGAACAGCTTGATCGGCTTGCCCTCAAGGATGTCCCGGATGAACAGGAACAGCGCCATGTCCGGCCGTCCCCAGGGACCGTAGACTGTGAAGAACCGCAGCCCGGTCGTCGGCAACCGAAACAGATGGCTGTAGGAATGCGCCATCAATTCGTTGGCGCGTTTGGTCGCGGCGTAAAATTGCACGGGATGATCGACGCTCTGATGCTCGGAAAACGGCATTGCCGTATCGGCGCCGTAAACGCTGGAGGTGCTCGCATAGGTCAGATGCCGGATCTGATTGTACCGACAAGCCTCCAGGATGTTGGTGAAGGCCACGACGTTGCTCTCGACATAGGCGAGCGGATTTTCCAGCGAATAGCGCACGCCGGCCTGCGCCGCGAGGTGGATTACCCGGTCCGGCCGGTGCTCCGCGAAGCAAGCGTTCACCGCGTCGCGGTCGGCGAGATTGGCCCGCACGAAGACGTAGTCGCCGTTTGATTTGCCGGCCGCCTCTTCAAGAACACGCAGCCGCGCTTCCTTGAGCGCCGGGTCGTAATAGTCGTTGACGACATCGAAGCCGACGACGCTGTCGCCGCGTTCCAAGAGACGCCGAACCACGTGAAAGCCGATGAACCCGGCGTTGCCGGTGACCAGGATCGTCATCAGAGGCGCCCGTCCGTCTCGTGTTCGGCGAAGATGCCCTTGACGTCGTAAAGCACCGCGCCCTCCCTGCCCAAGCGGCGAATGGCGGCCGCTCCCATCTCGGCGAACCGGCGGTGTCCGACGGCGAGAACGATCCCGTCATAGACCGCCTCGTCCGGCGCCGTCGTCAGACAGTCGATGCCGAATTCCTGGCGGCAGTCCGCCGGCGAAACCCACGGGTCCCAGACGTCGATCTGGGCATTGCACTGCCGCAGATCGTTGACGATGTCGATGACCTTCGAATTGCGAAGGTCGGGACAATTCTCCTTGAAGGCGATGCCCATGACGAGGATCCGACTCCCCACGACCGGCAACCCGCGGCGCATCATCGATCGCGCGACCTGGTCCGCCACATAATGCCCCATCCGGTCGTTGATCCGGCGGCCGGCCAGAATGACCTCGGGGTGATAGCCGACCTCCTGCGCCCGGTGCGTCAGATAATAGGGATCGACGCCGATGCAGTGCCCCCCGACGAGGCCTGGCTTGAACGGCAGGAAGTTCCATTTCGTCCGGGCGGCGGCCAGCACGTCCAGCGTGTCGATGCCGAGTCGATCGAAGATGATCGACAGCTCGTTCATCAGCGCGATGTTGAGGTCGCGCTGGGTGTTCTCGATGATCTTGGCAGCCTCGGCGACCTCGATCGAACTCGCCTTGTGCGTGCCGGCGGTGATGATCGAACCGTAGAGCCGGTCGACGGCCTCGGCGGCTTGCGGCGTCGAGCCGCTGGTCACCTTGGTGATCGTCGTCAGCCGGTGCTGCTTGTCGCCCGGGTTTGCTCGCTCAGGGCTGTAGCCGAGAAAGAAGCCCTCGTTCAGCGTCAGGCCCGACAATCGCTCTAGGATCGGGACGCAGATATCGCGGGTGCAACCCGGATAGACCGTCGATTCGTAGATGACGACGTCCCCTTCCGAGATCGCTTTGCCTACCGTCTCGCTCGCCCGAACGAGCGGGCCCAGATCCGGCCGGTTGGCGCGATCGATGGGGGTCGGAACCGTCACAATGAAGACGCCGCAGGCCTTGAGCGCGTCCGGGTTCGTGGTGAAAGTCACCAACTCCGCCGCAGCCAGGCCGGCTGAATCGACTTCCAGCGTGGCATCCCGCCCGTCCTGAAGCTCCGCAATCCGCTCGTGGCGAATGTCGAATCCGACGACCCGGCGCTTTCGGCCGAACTCCACCGCCAATGGCAGGCCGACATAGCCAAGCCCGATGACGGCGATGGTCTGGTCGTCCAGGTCAAGTTTGCGCACGTTACAACCCATTCCAGTGCTCACCGCCGACAAGGATCTGACGGGCAGGCGGATCATGAAGAACCGGGATGGTCTCCATAGACGGCTTCTTGCGGTTTCTGTCGAACCGCGACGATGCCCCGGACAGCGTTATACCAACCTGCGGTGATAGGAACCCATTCGACCGGCCATTCCCCGCACCTTGGCGCCGATGCGTGGCGAGGAGCGGGACGACGCGCGATGCGGCGCATCGGGCGAAGCACGTGACGAAGCCAGGCGCGGCGAGCGCCCGGCCTTCGGTGGGCTGGACGGGCTCGCCGGACGGCGTCGCACCGCTTGCCCGATGCGCCGCATCGACCCGCGCGTCGCTCCTGGCCGGACAAGCCCGTTCAGCGCCATCGAATAGGTCCCTATCGCCGCAGGTTGGTATTCGACGTTCCGCGGCTTGCAGCCAATTCCCTTGCCCGGCGCGCCGTGCCGCAGCATCCAGCCTGCCGCCACCGGTCATCAACGGCGAATTAAGAGAATCCGTGGAAAGGTGTCCATCCGGGGAGCCGAGGTCGACTGTGGACACGGCTCACACGGACGGTGATCGGCGAGAAGGAGCAGCTTTCCGTCTTGATCACTGGAGGGAAAGCATGTCGATGACGAAACATCTGGTGATCATGGCCGTCAGCCTCGCCGCTGCCCTCTCCAGCTGTCGGTCCTCCAATCTGGACGACGCCTTCGGCGCTTCGTCCTTTGGCTATGCCGCCGCCATTGAAGACATTCGTCTGCTGCCCGAGGCCAGAACCCAGTTCAAGGCCCGCAATTACGGCAAATCCTACGCGCTATTCAAGAAATCGGCGGAAGTCTATCCGAACAACCCGGCTGCCTGGCTCGGCCTTGCCGCCTCGGCCGATCAGCTCGGCCAGTTCGACACCGCCGATACGGCCTATGGCGCGCTCGCCAAGCTCATTCCCGGTACGGTCGAGTACTACAACAACATCGGCTACTCGGCGCTGCTGCGCGGCGAATTGCGCTCCGCCGCCCGGCACTTTGCCAAAGCGCAGGCGCTCGCCCCCCGCAGCGTCACCGTCGCCAACAATTTGCGCCTTCTCCGCAACAGCGTCTCTCGAGCCAAAAGGAGTTGAGCGCCCGTGATGAAAGGTCGATCGGTGACTGCTATGCCCGCGTGGGTTCACACAGCCCAGGTTCATGAAAATCCGGCCCCCGCCCCGGTTCCAGCCCCCGTCACGGACCGACAGGAGACGCAAACACCGCCCGAGACGAAACGCTCCTGGTCGGCAATCCTGCTTGTCTTGAACGGCGCCTGTCTGTCCGCCACGCTGGCCGTCGCCGTGACGATGATGCTCGCATGGCGCCCCATGCAGGACCTCGACACCCTAGACAACCGCATGGCCAGGCTTGACGGTATCGAACAACGCCTGAGCGGCCGCGTCGACGGCGCCGCCGATCGCGTCGATCGCGCGATCCAGGGCAGGATCGACCGGGTCGACGCCGGATTGGGCGGATTGGCGGATGGGCTGGGACAGCTCCGGGTTTCCGTCGGCCAAAGCGTGGACACACTCGATGACACCAGCGCGAGGCTGGACGAGACCTTTGCCGGCGCCCTTCTGGCCATCACCGAGCTGACCGAAACGGCCAACCCGAGCCAAAACACGGAGCAACGAAGAGCCGTGAAATTCGCCGCGCAAGGTGGGCCCCCATTCGATGCGTCGTTGGGGCCCGCCTCGCCGGAATTCCAGCGACAAGAGCTTCCCGATGGATCCGTGGCCTACCGGCGGGTGGATGCCCGCTAGTGATCCAATTTCGACATTTGCATCCCCTTGGAGCACCCTGGCAAGCAAATGTCGAAATCAAAGGACCACTAGCAATTTTATGACTCTAGTGGATTTTTCAAATTTGACATTTGATTTCGAGCCCGCCGCACATGGGTATCAAATGTCAAATTCAATCCACTAGGACTGCTTGGGAGAGTGCGGCGACCACCTGTGTGGCAATAGAGGTCACATCTTTCGGAGAGGCTTGATCGCTCCTCAGACGAGCAATTCGGTGCGATCGCAGACCTTCTGGTTCCGCACTTTCCTCAAGTCGCTACCATCCGGCTTACTGCACCCCTTTCCAGCTTGGCGAGGACGGCCACGACGGCTGCCTGTCCGAGGAGGAAAGCCCATCCTAAAGCATTGGGAGAAATGAGTGTGAAGGGGAGGATGATACTCGCAGCGATCCACGCCAAATTGCCGAGGATGACAGTCCAGACGGCCGCTAGCTGGGGCTGGGGGAATGCGGCGGCTATCGCCATGAAAGCGGCGATTGGGAACAGAATGGCGCCCGCATAGAAAAGCAGCTCCACCGGAATTCGCGTCAATGCTTGCAACGGACGCGATGATGTCATCAGCAATGTACCCATTATACCAACGGGAGCGAAGGCCGACTCTTCGGGGATTCCCAAGCTGACAGAATTCTGAATCACTGTGACAAACGGAGGTTTGTCATGGCAGCACCGGTTCCCCTTCACACG